>JANWXU010000025.1 GCA_025057395.1 Bacteroidia bacterium
AGCAGCACTACAATTAGGCTACAAAAGAACTATCACTGATATTTATAAAACTGCAGGTGTAAATTTTACCTTTTCAAAAGACTCCATTGCAGAATTAATGGAGTTTGTAGAAAGCGAATTACAAAAATTAATAGACTAATACAGGCTTAGCCTAAGCTCGCATAATTAGCTCTAATTTCCAAATTAGGAGAAAATAAAAGGGGAGCCTTAAGACTCCCCTTTGAAATTTATTTTACTTACTTTAGTTCATCATAATCTTAGCGGTAGCTACTCTACCCCCTTGTTTTAGCCGAACAAGATAAATGCCACTTGTATAATCCGACAATTCTACCTTATATTCATTTTCACCTAAAAAGGTTCTAAAAGTTTCGTTAAAAATAACTTTTCCTGCTAAATCTACTACTTGCAATATAGTAGGCTCTTCAGTTTGAGCTTCATAAATTACGTGAAATGCACCATTGCTAGGGTTAGGATAAAGCTCAAAAGCCGCCCCTCTACCATTTAACACACCCGAAAACCTAGGAGTAGAAAAACTAAAATTAATAGTATGAGTAAGTGACTGACTCTCGGGCTGTGCACAATTATTACAGTTAGTAATTATGCTTAGAGTATATTGTTTACCACTCTCTAAGAAAGGAACCTCAAAACGAGTATTGGATACAGTTCTAGGTCCCCCCTTTGGAGTACCATTTTCAAATAGCTGTAAGCGATAGCAAACAGGGGTTGCTCCATCCCATGCCGTAAGAGGCGCTTCCCACGATACAATAGCGCTGCTATTATCTGCATCAATACTTACTCGCAAATTTCTTACCGTATCACAACTAGCGGGGCGGACAATATCCGTAGTAGCTGTAAAAATAGAAGACCAAGGAGAAACATCATTGTTAGGGCAGGTAGCTTGCACTTGAAATTCATATGTAGTTCGAGGAATTAACTGAGCAACATCTAGAGAGTTAGTAGGATTACCTTCATCATACAAGATCCATTCGGGCTCTGCTTGCTTGCGATACCGCACACTATAAGTAATACCATTGCCTGCTAAAGCATCCCAGCGCAAAGCGATACTAGTAGAATCAGGATTCCTGCGTCCTACATATTCAAACAAGCCTAGATTTCGAGGTGCACTAATGAATAGTGTGTCAGCAAGAGTCTGAGCTAAACAACTATTTCCGTCTACGACCCGAACTTTATAAATTCCTGCGCGCAGTAATTCAAAACCCGCTGAAGAACTGGCACTACTCGTAACTTGCTGTAAAATATTATTATTAGCATCTAACAAGAAATAGCTAAATGGGGCATCAGCTGTAGTTACATTTACTTCTATCTTTCCATTTTGAACACATCCTAGTGGCGGAATTTTCGAAGTGGTAATTGTGGGCAAGGGCTTTATAATTACAGCAACTGTATCCTTTTCAGGCTCACAAAAAGTATTATTTTCTACTGTCAATTCATAAGTATAAGTTCCGGGCGCAACATCGGCATTAAAGCTAGGGTTACGAACATTTAAACTAGAGAGGGTAGGTGCACCTGACGTAAGCGCTCTCCATCTATAACTTACCCCGTCAGTTTGTGCATTTAAAGATCCTGAAGCTCCTGCACATACAATAACATCGCCTCCTGCATTAGCCTTTGCTTTTTGGCGTACTACAAAAGCCCGGCTAATTGCTACACAACCAGAAGTTGTATCAGTAATGATTACAGAATAATTTCCACTTTGCGTAATATTAGCTAAGCTAGGCTGCTGGGCATTAGAAATAGAGGCTCCATTAAACTGCCACTGATATTCTACCTTACTATTACTTCCTCCATTTAAGTGACTTGCATGAAAGGCAGATAGCGTAAGAGGCAAATTACCGCAATAGGTAGAATCGCTCACTACAGCACCCGGTGCACTTTGAGTAGCAGTAATTTTTGCAATAGGTGCCTGATAAGCCGTTACTCTAACAGTATCAGTAGCCCTACAGCCATTAGTTGTCTCAACCATAAGTTCATATACCCCGCTTTGTGTTGCAGTATATGTACTGCTCGTACCCACAACACTTCCTCCTAATTTCCAAGTATAGGCTTGAGCAGTTATATTGCTGGATAGTCGAACTCTTCCCCCTTGGCAAAAAGCCAAAGGCGTAGTATGTTGAATTCTAACCACCGGTGCAGGCTTGACCGTTACTTCTACAGTATCCTTGCTGCTACAGCCATTAGCCTCTACTGTAAGTACAAAACGATAATTGCCAGCTTGAGTCGGAGAAAAAATAGGTTGTGCTAAATTCGCGTTATTAAGCTGCTCTGGTGGCACCCAGCTATAGTTAATACCCTGGATAGCCGGTGTTCCTAGCTGTGTAGTCTCGTTAGAGCAAATGCTTACATCCACACCAGCACGCGCAGTAGGAATAGGAAAGACAGTGATACTAGAAGTATCTGAATTTTCTTTGCACCCAAATTCATTAGTTACTGCTACCCAATACGCTCCACTTACTTGCACAAGTAAAGAAGCTTTTGTTTGGCCCGCTAGTAGAGTGGCATTACGATACCATTGATATTGCCAGTCTCTATTTTCTATTACCCTAAGCGTAACTGATTCACCTGCACAGATATTTCTACCCCCCAATATTTGAACACTAGGTTTAGGGTGCACAGTTACTTCTATTTCATTCGATACACTTGTGCAGCCTGTTTCAATATTACTAATTTTTACACTATACTTGGCTATGCCCAGCTCAGTAACCAAGAATTGAGCATTATTCGCATTTGGAATAGGCTCGCCATTTTTAAGCCATTGATAGCCATTAGTAGGAACAGGATTAGTAACTAAGAGCCTAGCAAAACCGTCTTGGCAAATTACTGTTCTTCCATTTTCAGCAGAAATATTAGCTTCAGGTCTTGGGTTTACAGTAATAGTAACAAGCGAAACGTCTAAACACGTATTAGTAGAATCCGTAACAGTAAGGGTATAGATAGTAGTAGAAGCAGGCGAAGCCTTAGGTCTAGCAATACTAGGATTGCTTAAGCCAGTTGCAGGAGCCCATCTATAAAGATTAGCTAAGTTGCCGTTACCCCCTGTAGAACTTCCTTCTAAACGAATAGAATCACCTCTACAAATTGCGGCATTATTACCTGCATTAGCTGCCACTGCAGGAATAATGCGCACCTGCACAGTAGTATCATTCTTACAGCCTGTTACACGGTCATAAACCTCTACTTTATATTGCCCTGCAACATTAGCTACTAAAGCCCTAGTATTAGTAGCTACTATTTGGTTGTTCCTAAACCAGGTAAGGCTATCATTGCCATTGTCTACTATCAAGATAGTGGGGCGCTGAGAGCTGCAATACGTAAGGTTACCTGTGCTACTCAAATTCAAAAACGGTGCTGAGAAAATAGTTACAGGAATGACAGAAGAAATCGCCTTGCATCCTAAAGGACTAGTCACCTGAACCCGGTACTGTCCGTTATTTCTTGGAATGAAAGAGTTTTGGTTAGCACCAGGAATGGGAATTTCGTTTCGAAACCATTGGTAGGTAGTTCCTGCCACTCCCGCTTCTACCCTCAGAGCCTGGAGTTGGTTATTACAAATTCGCTGCGGACCTGTTACATTCAAGATAACATTAGGCTTAGCTGCAACTTGCACTACCTGAACATCTGAAGTTCTGGCACACCCGTTTGAATCTACAGCTTCTACTGTAATATTATAACTTGCATTTAAAACTAAGTTATCCGCAATCATTCTATACAAAAGACCTGAAACTGGTTGTATAACTCCATTTTGCCGCCACGTAAAACGAATACCATTATCTGTCTCTGCCTCTAAAATTAATGTATCACCAGGAGCACATAACACGCTACTAACAGGAGGGCGAATACGTGCCAAAGGCAAACGATTTACAGTAAGAACCGCTACCGCAGTATTTTGGCAACCTTTAGCATCAGTTACTCTTACTTGGTAAGTGCCACCTTCGCTTGCTACTAGCGTTGGGCCGCCTCCTAGCTCTCTTCCATTAAAAAACCACTCAAAAGCCGTGGCAGTTGAAGAAGTAGCTCTTAAAGTAACGCTTCCACCTTCACATATAGTAAGCTCATTAATAGGGTTAGTAATGCTTACTGAAGGCAGCGTATTCACAACAATAGTAACAATTTCAGATTCAGCTTTGCAACCCTCTTGATTTTCAACAGATACCTTATACTGGCCTGCTCTACTAGCAAGGAACCTTTGCTCTGTAGCACCATCAATAGATATAAAACCCCCTCCTGACTCATTAAAAGTACTCCATTGGTAGCGTACATTAGGTTCAGAAGCTACGGCTACTAATGTTGCACTTTGCCCTGCACAAAATGTAGTAGGATCGTCTGTTGCAATACGAATTGTAAGTAAAGTTCCATCTTCTACAGTTACCACCCCGGGGGCTAATAGGCAATTGCGAGCATCTGATACACTGAAAGCATAATTTCCAGCTACTAGGTTAGACAAATCTTCGGTATTAGTAGTTGTACCTCCTGGCAAAGTCCATGTATAAGTATAGGGTGGGGTACCGCCTCTTACAGTTAAATCAATTTTGCCATCACGCCCTCCTCGGCAGGTTACACGCGTAGGCTGCACAATCGCAATTAGCGGAGCTGGTTCTATAATTTGAATATTACGCCTTAGCGTAGTGCAATTATTAGCATCTGTTACTTCTACCACGTATTCCCCAGCTCCCAAATTGACCTGTAAAGCCTGCGCTGAAGGATTAATATCTGGTCCACTCCATGTGTATGCATAGGGAGGGGTACCACCTCCTACGGTTATGCTAATTCTTCCGTCTTTTCGCCCACTACAGCTAATGTCTTGCTTGGAGAATTCCAAAGCTAGGGGCAAGGGCTGCGTAAGAGTAACTGTTGCTTCTGTACTACAGCCTTTAGTGTCTGTAACCTTGCCTACATAGGTTCCGACTGCAAGATTGGTAAGGTCTTTTTGTGTAGAAGAAAAGCCGTTAGGTCCACTCCAATTAAACGTATAAGGCTCTGTGCCCCCTGTAACATTAATTGCAATACTTCCATTACTACCATTATGGCAACTGATATTAGTAGTACTTCCTAGAGTAACCACCAAGGGAGCCGGTGTAGGAATAGTGTACTGCTTATTAAGGGTACAATTTCTTGCATCCCGAACGGTCAGCACATAGTCGCCTGCAGCAACATCATTCAAGTCTTCTGTATTTGCTTGAAAGCCATTAGGACCCTGCCAAGCAAAAACATAAGGAGCAGCGCCTCCCCTTACTGTTATATTAAGTTTACCACTATTATTACCTGCGCAAGTAACAGCAGTTATATTTTCGAGACTAACAACAAGTGCTGAATTTTCTGGAACACTAAAAGAACGTGTTAATTGACAACCCTTGCTATCAGTTATGACTAGAATATATTCTCCACTACCAAGCTGCGTTATATCTTCAGTAGTATCTATAAAACGAGGAGCCTTTCTCCAAAGGTAAGAATAAGGGGCGGTTCCACCGCTTACGCTAATATAAATAGCGCCATCCGATTGGCCTGCACAGCTAACAGGAATAATAGAATCTACCTTCACTTCTAATGGTTCTGGCTGAGTTATAGTTACAGTACCTGTAATTTTACAACCATTAGCATCTGTAATATTCCCCTGATAGTCTCCAGCTGCTAAACCATTAAGATTTTGAGAAGTACTTCTAAAACCATTGGGGCCTTGCCAATCAAAAGAATAGGGAGAAGCTCCCCCCGTTACAGAAATAGTAATTTTACCATCTCGTAGACCATGGCAGCTCACATTCTCTGAAACCACATCTTCTAAAGCTAGGGCACTTGGCTGAGTAATAGTCACTAGCTCTTCTCTTCTACAGCCGTTGCCGTCTGTTACCACCAGTGTATATGTTCCCGCTTTCAATCCTGTCAAATTTGAAGTGGTAGCAGTGAAACCATCAGGTCCTTGCCACCTATAGGAATAAATTCCTACTCCGCCTCGTACATTTACACTAATAGCTCCATTAGAAGCACCATAGCATAAGAGATTAGTAGAAGTAACAGAACTCTCTATGGGAGATGGCTGAAGTATACTTACCGTAGCTTGTGCTTGACAACCATTTCTATCCGTTACTGTCACTCCATATTCCCCCGCACTTAAATTTTGAATAGTTTCTGTAGAAGCCCAAAAATTATTAGGTCCTCTCCATTGATAGATATATGGTCTTTCACCCCCACTAACAAATACCGCAGCACTTCCCGAATTATCTTCTGCGCAGCGTAAAGAATTAGCCCTAGTATTTACTTGTAAGCTACTGTTTGCACAGGGAGAATCTCCCTGAAAAGAAACTAAAAAAGCATCTTCTTCGTCACCGTAGTTGGCTTGCCATGGATTCTGCAGGGGAAAATTTCGACTATTTGTATAGCCAGCAATATGTATATTCCCTTTTGTGTTGGCAAAAACACTATTGGCTTGGTCCATAAACGTACCACCATATACGATTGCCAACTTTCTCTGGCCTTCATAATCCCACCCTAATAAAAAAGCATCATAAAAACCTCCTAGAGGCTGAAAGTAGTCTCCAGGATTATTAGTAGTAGGAAAATCAGCACTATTAGTAGAACCAACAACATATACTCTGCCACTTGTTACTGCAATGCTGGTAGGCTTATCTATATTCGTTCCGCCGTAGTAGGTACTCCAACGTAAATCTCCCTGAGGGTTAAAAGAAGCAATGTAAATATCTTCACTTAGAGTAGAACCATTTTTAGTAGCATCAAAAGCATTACGTGTAGGAAGATTAATACTTTTAGTTGAACCGGTAACGTATAAATTACCAGCAAAGTCGCTTGCCAAGGCCAAAGCTTCCTCCTCCTCACTTCCTCCAAAATATCTTGCCCACTGCAAAGCCCCATTTCTCCACGTGGCTATAAAAGCGTCTCTCTTACCACTGGCAGCATTTATAGCCATAGGTAAAGAAGTACCCTCTACAAGACCTGCAATAGAGATTGCTGAGCTACTAACAGTAATTCCCCAAGCTTGTTCTATGCCAGAGCCACCATAGTACGTAGAAAGTAATAGATTTCCTTCATTCGAGAAGGCTGCTACAAAGGCATCACTTCCACCCCCTCCAAAATTAGCTTGCGTAGCATTCACGGCAGGCAAACCCTCACCTGTAGCAAAACCTGCTATATACAGAATATTACCCTGGGCTGCAATGCTAGATGCCCAGTCTCGTTCATTAGAACCGTAATATTGTGACCACCTCCATAGACCTGTGGACGTAAAACTAGCAATAAAAGCATCAGTAGCGCCCTTCAATGTATTGCTAGCACCTGGCAAATTATTACTATGAGTAGAACCTACAATGTAAATATTACCCGAAGCATCGGCAGCAACAGCACTCGCCTGGTCGACTGCCCTTCCACCAAAATAAGTTGCCCAAAGGCGATTCCCATTCGCATCAAATTGGGCAATAAAAGCATCTGTTTCTCCTCCAAAAGGGATAGGATTACTCCCCAGCCCTGGGAAAATGAGAGTTGATGTAGAAAGAGTAGAGCCAGCAATAGTTATTTTTCCTGCAGCGTCTTCTGTCACAGCAAAAGCTCTATCTCTACGATTCCCTCCGTAAAAAGTAGCCCACTGCCTCACAAGGGGATCAATTATAACATCTTGACTAGGGTCAAATTCACTTAGCACAAAAGATATAACGCCGCTTTGGGGTTCTAAAGTATAATAAGCAGGAATAGAAATATTATTCTGATAAACAACAGGCGCTTCATCTATCAACTTGCCTAAAGGATGTTTCACTTCCACCTCACCCTGCTTAGTAAGCTTTATGTTTAGCTTAGAATCACCTGCATTATACCGAAGCTTTATATCTTTAGGGTTGCCCCCCGGATGGATAACAAAATCATATTTTAAATGCCCTTTATGTGGGTAAAACACCAAATCTATATTCCTATACACATTGCGATAGATAATTTTTTGATAGGAGGAGATTGATTCAATTGGCTCTGCTCCTAAGTAGTAATGAAGCTTTTCTAAAGTAGGGGCTTGAGCCTCTACAATAGTGCTAGAATTAGCTTCTAAAAGTTCAAGGTCTATACGGTAAAGCTCAGCAAGAATATTTTGTTCTTTTACTTGTTCATAGCGGGGAAATACATAGCTAACTTTTGTTTTTTGAAAAAATACAGAGACTCCTTCAATATGAGCATAATAGGCCACTTCTTCAGCGGGCTGTCCTTTCAAGTCCCGAATCTGTCCTTTGTTTTCCACAAAACAAATACTCGGGCTATCCCACTTTTTTTCTATCACATTTTTTCCCCGTGCCCCCCAAAAGCCAAGTATGCTTATGGCAATAGTTAATAAAGCTTTTTTCATACTACTACTCTAATTCAGTTCTTTACTTCAATGCGCAAAGTTATCAATATAGAGCGTAAAAATAGGAATATTTATTTTACAATTTTTATAAAATCCTTCTTTATAAACGAAATCCAGTTTCACGTGCAGTAAAAATAATGGGCTGCTTTTTTGTAATAACAGCCCATTATTTATACTTTGCCCTTCTTAGTGCTTAATAATTTTTGCCACCTGAATAGATTTATGTTTTTTAGAGCCCAAATTAAGCATATAAATACCAGCAGGTAGATCTTTTAGCTCCAGTTTATAGCGTTTTGTTTGGCCTTCTTCCAAAGTAAAAGAAACGTGAAAATTTTGACCTAAAGTATTATGAAGCCGCAAATATTCAAATTCTTCTTGTAAGTCGGATATTTCTATATATAAAATATCCTTAGTAGGATTAGGATATATACAATAGCCGTTAGTTTCAGCTAAAAACAGCTGCCCAGTAATAACACTTACCTTAAAAGGATTGCTTAAAGTACCACACTCATGGTCCTGAGATTCTACGTATACGCTATAATTACCCGTTTTTTGCGGCACATAGTACTGTTTAGTAGCATTAGCAATAGGCTTTTCTTCATAGTACCATTGGTAACGAGAAAAAGTTTGAGTAAAAAGTGTATCGCCCTTTAAGTATATTGTAGCGGGAGGACCTGCCTGTATACGCACTGGCCAACTAGAGGTATTCTGGCAACCATTTTCGTCCGCTCCTATAACCGTAATTTTACCTTCACTTTTAGGAATTACTAAAGCATCTTGCCCTTGATTAATTAGATTAGCTTGCTCATAAGTTTTCCACTGATATTCTTTTGCTCCTGAAGCTTGCAAAACTAAAGTATCAAAAACACAAACAGCAGCTTTATTAGCTTGCAGTTGAATAATAGGCTGGCTTAAATTAAGCCATACCGCCTGCCGACGCGGAACGCAACTAGAATTAGTTTCTACATAAACTACTTGACTTTTAGTAAGCTGTGGCAAAGTAAAGAAAGGACCCCGTCGCAGTAAATTATTTCCCGCTGGTGCATCGTACCATAAGGGCATGCCACCCGAGCTATTAGCACGAATGCTTACAGGTTGGGCAGGACAATAGGCTGGTGCCAAGCCCTCGATGGTAATAGGAGTACAAGGACAGTGCACCCTCAACTCAAAAGAAGTGCCAGGCAAATAACTATCTATTACCAAAAAGTAACTACGCCCCGCTTCCAAATAATGAAACTCCTGCAAACGCGGCGCAGCTTCCCATAATGCCTGACAATAAAAACCATTACAATCTGTTTGTAGAATCAAAACATGCGGATTTTCAGAAGAATTATGAGAAACAAGTTCAAAACGGTACAATCCACTTTGGGGCGGATTAAAAGAATAAACCTTTTCCCCTCCTGCTAGCGGAGCACTATAAGAACAAGCATAATATCCTAATTGACTTCGTAAACCCTGCGTACTCCCTCTGATAGGTACACCGCACGTAATAGATTCAGCATTTGCGCAATTAGGGGAGCTGCACATGTATTCTACTTCGTATTCAACTCCTTGAATACCTTCACCTTCCACTACCAAAAAATAAGTACCCATCCCAGCACGTACATTAATAGAATCTCTGATAAAAAGGAAACAATTTTGGGGATTGCAGCCTCCTATTAAAAAGCCAAAAGCTCTACGGCCTGGAGTCAAGCTGCGAAGGCGAATAAACAAATTCGAAGCTTCACTAAGCTGAATACGATGAATCCTTTCTGGTCCTATAAAGCTACCCCCACGGCAATTGTAACTTGTAAATCGATTTTGTCCCTGGCTAGTATTGCCCCGAAAAGGCACATTGCACTTTAGTAACGTACTTTGCTCCGTACAATTGAAGGTAAAGCAATTTACTTTGAGAATATAACTTATGGTGTTATTAGTAATATTACCTGGTCTATTTCGCTCTAACGCAACGTATAAAGTTCTGGGTCCAGTAACCCAGGCAGAATAGTCGCTATCTACTATAGCAGCACAGCGGAAAGGATTACACTCATTCAAAATTAACATATCTAGAGTAGGGTCGGAACTATTCAAATTCAACTGTACCAAGCGGGGTCCACTTTCTGCAATTTCGATAGGATAGATAACTTCAGTGCCTAGTAAGTCTCTCCCGGCTGCACAGTCATAGAGTGCCCAGCGGCTAAAACCAGCATCTGTAATAAGACCTCTAATTTCACTACCACAGGTTAATTTTTCCTCCTGGTGACATGAAGATGCTTCACATTCCACAGTAAGAGTATAGTTACCTACTGCCCAGTTTCGAGAATCCACAACCACCTGATACGTGCCGGCAGCAGGAGCCAAAAAAGACACCTCTTGTCTGCCAGAACCCAGACATCGAGAATAGTTACAGTTGCTAAGAACAGCAATTTCTAAATTCGGCTGCTCAGTGATAAGCTTTACAGTAATAAAACCTGGTGCCTCTAAAATTAACGGATGAACCACTTCCGGACCATTTAAGTTTAAGCCAGAAGCACAGTAATTATTAACTCGATTAGTTCTCCCTACATTAGTTCCATTAACTTTACTCCCACACCTAATAGGCGGAGCCGAAGCACAATCATAACACTCAAGGGTAAGAGTATACTGGGTAGGAGCAACGGCATCAACAACAATATAGTATTTACCAGGAGCAAGCCTTGCATTCATAGGCGTATTATTGTTCGAGTTAGCAAAGCCTGCTGCAACGCAAACAGGCGCATCGCAAGCACTTAACAGCATAATGTAAGTATTTTGAGTAACATTACTTAGACGTGCTTGCAAACGAGTGGTATCACTCACTTCCCAAACATATATCTTCTCTTTAGCCGCTAACTGTTCAAAACGACAATTCCCATAATACTCTAGCAAATTTGAGCCTTGCGCAAGATTTCCACTAACTACAGCCCCACAAGAAATAGGTTCTTGCTCTAAACCACAGTTCCACGGTACACAATTAAAGCCTAATTCGTAATCAAGAGCTAAACTATCACTGTTTACAATTAAATAATATTCTCCTTTTTGGTCTAGGTATACCATTGTGTCCACGTCAAAAGTAGCAATACAATTTTGGGGGTTACAGTCCCGTACAATAATAACTTGCCCCTTTGCTACCTCCCTTGCATAGCGAAAACGAATATCGAGTAAGCTAGGCTGCTGCAAAATAAAAGGATGCCATACTTCCGGGCCCTTAAAGCTCCTATTAGCGCAGGCATAACTACTATTCAATGCTAAGCCATTCAAAGTAGTGCCCTTAATAAATTGCCCGCAGGTAACAGAATCGCCTATTGTAGGCTTATAAAAAGCAAAAGTAAGCTGGTTATTATTAGGGGTATTATCACCTGGTGGAGTAGGATTTAACCTTATTGTAAGAGTAGAAATTCCTTGGGGAATTTTATTAGTAGGTATCCCAAGTCGCAGGGCTTGCCCACCTGCTAAAAAACCTTGCCAACTAAAATTTTGCTCACCAGGAATACCGCTAATTTCATACTCAAAAGAAAGAGAATTGTAAGTTTGACGTCCTTGATTCTGTACTTCAAAATAAAGCGAATCGCTAAGACTACAAGCCCAAGGAATAGAAATAGGGTAGAGAGCAACTTCATTTTGCTTGGGTAATGCGCAGGCTAAAGCGGCTGCTGCGTCTATTCTTCCTGCACCTAATTCTCCTGCCTTATCTGGGTGTAAATGGTCTATTGAAACAGCGGTAGCTTTTAAGCATTCCAATAATTGACGATTAGTAAGATAAGGATTTACAGAATACATTTGAGCACATAGCCCTGCTACAAGGGGCGTAGCCATAGAAGTGCCATCATAATATGCATAGTTACTAGGATTACCTGCCACACTACTTATGATTCTTTCCCCCGGTGCAACAACATCTACCCACTTACCATAATTTGAAAAACTAGCAAGTTTATCTTGAGAATTAGAAGCGGCTACCGCAATTACATCTTCATACGCAGCAGGATAGTGCGGAGCATTAGTAGAACTATTACCAGCAGCCGCTAAAATTGTAATTCCTTGCGAAGCTACATAGCTTACTAAATCTTGTGCAAATTGGCTGTATCGTGAGCTTCCCCATGAACAGCTGATTACCTTGGCACCCATTAAAGCAGCATATTCAACCCCTTGATAAGCCGCTTGAATAGTTCGTCCATTACCGCTACTAATAGAAGCTTTTACAGGTAGTATAGTTACATTTCCGCCTAAAGAAGCAATTCCTAAGCCATTATTAGTACGGGCAGCAGCAATACCCGCACAGTGTGTACCATGAGAAAAAAAATTAGCATTCGCATTCGCAGGCGGATTAGGATCATTATCATTATCTGCTACGTCCCAACCATTTACATCGTCTATATATCCATTATTATCGTCATCAACTCCATTATTAGGAATCTCCCTAGGGTTAATATAAATACTTTCTTTAAGATCTTCATGCTCTAAATAAACTGCATCGTCTACCATAGCTAGCAATACTTTAGGACTGCCCAGCGAAATTTGCCACGCTTCCACTGCTCTTACTTTAGATAAGTACCACTGGCTTACGCGAATATCATTAGGTAGGGTAAAGATTTGGTGCCATTCATAATACTCCACATGTTCAATGAATGAAATACGCCGCAGGTGCTGAAAAAGAGGGTCTCGAAAGTTGCTATCCGCTACCGTAATTTCAAAATATCTTTGTAGCAAAGGACTAGGTAGCCGAGATGCTTTTTGCAAAGCTGTTACTCGATAAGCCTGAATGATATCCTGCCACAAAGAAGGAATAGATACTTTGGATACTACCCTTGAATCTTTTTGAAATAAAGGCACACTTTTTTCAAAACCCTCTTTAACCCGAAAACGAACTTTATAGGGATCTATCTCTTGAGCATAAACTTCCAACTCTAATAAGCCTACTAATCCTACTAATAGACCTAACCAAAGGAGGTACACTCTCTTTTTTCTAAAAGCAAGGACCAAAAGGATAAAACTGTGAATAATAGATTCCATTTTGTTATTTTTTTAGAGAAAATTTTGCTTAATGAAAATAATGATTTTTTGTATAAGATAATTGACTCTCTAATAGTTTTGTATGAAAATCTATTACTTTAGTTGCCTTGAAATAGAATATGGCAAAACACAATTTGACTAAAGCCTTTCTAAAAAACTTGTTACTTTTGCATTTTGACAAGCCTAGTGTTTTTATTTTTTCCACTCTAAATGTACACCACTTTTTTTAAAGGACATAAATTACTATTAGGAGTTCTAAGCATAATAACTTTTGGTACTTTATGGGCACAAAAAACAAAACTTAGCAGTGGGCACTCTGCTTCTCTACACTGGCGCGCCTATCAACTAGCCAAAAAAAACAATGACATGCAGGCGGCACGTGTAGCCTTATATTATGCTTTAGCCGAAGACCCTACCAACCTAGCAATTAAAGATACCTTAGCAATTAGTTATTTTTCCTCAGGCATTTATGAACAAAGTATTCTTTTAGGTAAGGAGTTAATAGAAAATAAACCTAATGATATTCGCTTGCTTTCGATGCTTGCTTTTGCATATGGAGCCTTAGGGGCTACGCGTGAATCTTTAGAGTATTACGAAAAAGTATACAAACTTACAGGCTCTGCCTATCATCTTTACCAAGTAGCTATTTTACAATTTACAATGCGCCGCTTTGGAGAGTGTGCGCAGTCTATAGAAAAATTACTACAAAGCCCACAAGCAGAAATAGAAAAGGTTTACGTGCCCAAAAAGGGGGGAAAAGAGCAACAAGAAATAAGTATTCGAGCAGCCGCATTTTACGTGGAAGGACAACTTTGGAAGGAACAAAAGGAGCAAGAAAAAGCCAAAAATAGTTTTGAGCAAGCTCTTAAACTCGAACCCAATTTTGAGCTTGCAGCTTCTATGCTCCAAGAACTTAAAGAACTAGAGAAAAAATAAATTTCTCATTATCTTAAATGTAAGAAAGTCTAAAAAACTTTAATAAGCGATGATAGATACCAATGATTTTTACGTAGATATCCACCTTCACCCTACTCTAAAGCCTTTTTTAGTAAAAGAACTACATTCACCCTGGCATGCTAATAATCACGTGCCTTTAAGCCAGCGCTTGCGGCGCTCAATGCGCGTCACCCAGTCGGATTTTAGTACACTTTTAGAAGGAGGTGTACGAGTAATATGGCACTCCTTACATACCTTAGAAAGGTATACCCTAAGCAAATTAATTACCAGTCCGCGCATTATGAGCCAGTTTTTAAAAATGGATATTGAACGGCTGCGCCAAATTGTTTCTTGTCGCCCTATTCGAATTTTGCAGGAGGAACTTAGCTATTTGAAGGAAAATTTAAAGTGTCCGGATGGAGAAGCAGAAGCAGTAATTGTAAAAAACTATGATGAATTAATCCAAACGCTCGCTTCTCCTAATAAACTGGCTATTATTTTAACTATAGAAGGGGCTCACAATTTAGGATTCGAATACGTAGATAATACCTTTCCTCATGCCGGACAAAAAGTGAATATCACAAATACTATTTTGGAGGGGGCCGAAGAACTATCCGAGGCCCTTATTCAAGAAAGGGTGCGATTTATGAAGCAAAATCACATTTTTATGCTTACGCTCAATCACTTCGTTTTTAATCAATTGGCTTCAATGCCCAAGGCTATCGAGCTTACAGGAATTAGTAAACGAATCTTGCATAACCCTATCCGCTCCTTAGATTCCCTAGGAAAGTATCGAGGTCTTACTTTTTTGGGCTATTCTATGGTCGAACGATGTATGGAAAATAATATTATAATAGACCTCAAACACTGTGACGCAGTTACAAGGCACCAAATCTATGCTATCGCTGCACGCTACCAAAAGCCAGTAGTAGGCTCTCACATCGCTTGCAGTGGTAGAAAAACCAATTTCCGAGCTCATACGTTGCTTAAAAAAACAGAAGACACCTTCGAAGACCGCCAAAAAAGTGAAATCTTTAACCCATGGGACCTCAATTTCCACGACGATGATATCGTTGCCATTCATAAGCTTGGAGGACTTTTAGGCTTAATTCTAGATAGAAGAGTACTAAGCAGCGTAAAAGCCTTTGAACTAGCCAAAAGAACTGGCAACTGGCTCCAGTTACTTTTTAATCAAATTGAACATATCTATAAGGTACTACTAGCAGCAGGAATTCCACCAGCCCAAGCCTTTGATTCTATTTGCATAGGCAGTGATTACGACGGTTTTATTGAGCCGCTTCCTAACGTAACCCACTCAGCAGAATTTCGATACAAGGAAGAAAGAGATGGTAAAACGTTACGCCTAGATAACGGTTTAGTGGACTACTTTACTCGTAATTATGCAATCTATCAAGATTCAGGTTTAAATCCTGAAACCATCAAGAATAAAATTTTGCGCGATAATGCTATGGAATTTCTCAAAAAGCACTTCTGCTCTTAAACTTTTGCCGCTTCTATGTTGTTTTGAAACATATAAAGCCCAAAGTATGCAAATTACTGAAAAAGAGATCTTACAAGCCCTCAGCCATGTAGAAGAGCCCGACCTGAAAAGGGATATCGTCAGCCTTAATATGGTAAGAGATATCCAAATTACAGAAGATAAAATTAGCTTTACGGTGGTACTTACTACACCTGCTTGCCCCCTTAAGGAAATAATACGCAATGCTTGCGAAAATGCCATCCGCCATTTTGTAAATGGCCACTTTGTAATAGAAGTCAATATGACTTCGCAAGTAACAAGCAAAATAAATACCTCTTCCTTTCTTAAGGGTGTAAAAAATATCATTGGTATTGCCTCAGGCAAGGGAGGGGTAGGGAAGTCCACTATTGCGGCTAATTTAGCTATTAGCCTTGCCCAAATGGGTGCAAGAGTGGGTCTCTTAGACGCCGATATCTACGGGCCGAGTATACCTATACTTCTAGGCTTAGAAGAAGAACGACCGCTAGCCCATAGTATCAATGGGAAAGACTATATTGTACCTATACAAAAATTTGGCTTGCAGGTAATGTCCCTAGGCTTTTTAGTTCCAGCAGGGCAAGCAGTAGTTTGGCGCGGACCTATGGCCTCTAAAGCCATTATGCAAATGGCAGGCGATACTCAATGGGAAAATGTAGACTACCTAATAATTGATATGCCTCCTGGCACAGGAGATATACATATCTCGCTTTGCCAACAATTGCCAATGACAGGTGCCATCGTTGTTACTACTCCTCAAACTGTAGCTCTTGCCGACGCAAGAAAAGCAGCCGCCATGTTTACTATGGATTCAATCAAAGTACCCCTCATTGGAATTGTAGAGAATATGTCATACTTCTGCCCTCCTGAGGAACCTACTAAAAAGTATTATATTTTTGGTAAAGATGGAGCTAAGCAATTAGCCGAAGAATTTAATGTACCTCTCTTAGCGCAAATTCCTCTAGTAGAAGAAATTCGAAATGGAAGCGATATGGGTATTCCCATAGCACTAATAGCAGACTCTCCCCAGGCAAAAGCTTTCGAAAATCTAGCGATGCTTACTGCCCAACGTATCTCTATCTTAAATGCTTAAAATCTCAAAAACATGAGCTATCCTACTCTTGAAGAAAGAGTACAAAGCGCAATAGAATCCATACGCGCCTACTTACAAGCAGATGGAGGCGACATCCGCCTTATAAACATTCAAGAAGACAGCATAGTACAAATAGAATTCCTAGGAGCTTGCCGCAGCTGCAATATGAATGAACTTACTTTAAGAGCAGGCGTAGAGGCTGCTATCAAAAAAGCAGCCCCTGAAATTAGAAGTGTAGTAATTCTGGAATAATAAATGTAATTCAATTAATGCGTCGTCACGTAATTCTTGCTATTGACCCCGCGCCAATACATTCCTCTACCATCATATACTCTCCGCTTAGGCGCTTGCATACACTCTTCTGAACAACACCCCTGAAGCCTCTCTTGACAAGAGGGGCAAAGTAAAAAGTGTTTGTTACAGTCTGCGTTTGCACAGTTTACAAACTTTTCCGTAGGTGCAGCACAAACTCCACATCTACCAATAACGCTAGGATTTACAAAATTTACCGGCACTACTACCCGATCATCAAAAACATAGCATTGCCCTTCAAAATGTTTACCCCCTGTTTCTTTACTATATCGAATAATTCCCCCATGCAGCTGATAAATATTCCGAAAACCACGACGCAAAAGTAAAGGCGTTAGCTTTTCGCAACGAATACCCCCTGTGCAATAAGTAACTATTTTTTTATCTTTATACTTTTCAAATTCGTCTAAATAAGCATGGATATCCCTAAAGTGATGAATATTAAAACCAATCGCGTTTTTAAATTTACCCACATTATACTCGTAATCAGAACGAGTATCAATAATAACCACATCTTCGGGCTCTTCCTCTAAAATAGCTAACATTTCCTCAGGCTCTATATATGGAGCTGCTGGTGGTATAAAAGGAGCTCCCAAATTGACAAGCTCATCCTTGCAACGCACATGTAATTTATGAAAGGCATGCTCGTAATGTTCATCCACTTTAAACTCTATTCCCTCAAAATAAGGATGATTAAGCATGTAATTCATATAAGCATCCGTGGCTTCCTTAGTACCCGAAACTGTACCGTTAATCCCCTCCTTGGCAATAAGAATTCTACCTTTTAGCCCTAGCTCCTGACATAGACCAAAATGCTCATCTCGATAGGCAACAGGATCTGGAATTTCTACAAATTTATAATAGAGAAGTACTTGGTATAGATTTTCTTTAGATAGTGCCTCCATTGGGAAAAATAATTTTTTGAACGTCGAATATGAAAACTTTTTTCAATAAGTACAATTAAGGTAAGACAATCTAGCCTGATTGTTTTCAATTTTCTAAACTAACGTATTGGTAACCCGGCAGGAACGCCTAACCAACTGCGCATTAAGCCCGTACCTATGCCATAAGGTTCAAATAAGCCCCGTAAAAACAAATAGCCGGGTGTATTATACATTTGATCTACCCCTACCCAAATATTACTGCTTACAGGCTGCATCCGAGTACCTTGTCCTCCAAAAGCCATTGCAGAAGCCAGATCAAAAGGATAAACATCGTAGGTAGTATACAACAAAGATTTATTATCAGGCAATACTAGATATGGCCAATATAAGCGCACTGGCTCCATACGGAATAGATTCAAACGGCGTACTTGCCAAAGCTTGCTCCGTAGTGCTAGTTGCTCGTAGCTTATCCTAAAGGCTTCCGCCGGATCCTCTTCCCCATTCTGAAAACTTTGTGCAACTATAGCCCCTTGTAAGGCAAAAAGGTGGATAATAAAAATAATAACTGCCCGCAACATAGAATTCAAATAAATTACTTAAACCAACCGCAATAAATAGCCTATGCTATTTTTTATTAAATAGCCAAGTAATATAATAATTTTTCAATTCTTAAGTTATCCTTATCTGAAAAATCTTTTATAAAATTCCAGTCTATTTTTTGTATTAAATTTACACTAAGGTTTCAATTTAGCTTCTGTGGGCACCTTTTCTACCCCTCCCATTACTCAATTTATCGTATATACTTATCGGCTCTTATATTCTCTTTTTCAACTCTCTCGCCCTATTAGCCTTTTGCTAGAGGCCTTTTCTTTTAACTGGGCTGCTTATTTTTCCGTGCATCAAAGTTTTGATTTCCTTAAGCAAAAAAATTATTGGCTGGAACTTTTACTTATACTCCTGATTCTTGCCAGTGGTTACTGGATAAATGACGTAGTAGACCAAAAGATAGACCAAATTAATAAGCCTCACAAAATTATAATCGGAAACACTCTATCTCGTAAAAAAGCCCTTACTGCCTACTTCTTGGCAACCAGCTTCATCCTCATATGTACTATCTGGCTCTTGCCCTTCAGGTTTTGGATACTTAACTTTTTTGCAGTAGGCGTTCTATTTTTTTATACAAGCCACCTTAAAAAGCACTTAGCAGTTGCTAATTTTACCGTGGCTATCCTTAGTGGACTTACAATCGTAGCAGGGGCAGTCCTCTTACATTTCAAAATTATTCATCTATGGGGAATTATCTTTATTTTTTCGCTAAATTTACTTCGAGAAATTACTAAAGATATAGAAGACGTAGAAGGCGATTTGGAGCACGGTTTACACACCCTCCCTACACTCGTAGGAATTCGCACCACCCAAAACTTTCTAATTGGGGGCCACCTTTATTTACTAGCTTTGCAATTTATTTTTCTCATTTTTTACTACTTTCAATATCATATTCTACCCCTCTTCTTTATTGCTATTTTATTCTTTTTTGTAATTCTCCCTATCTTAAATAATCTTTACCTTCTAATCAAAGCCCAACTGCCCCACGAATACCATATTCAACGCCAAAATCTACAATGGATTACAGTTACCAATATGGTAAGCTTCCTTTTTTTACCTATAGTTTAGCTCATTTAGATAAGTGCTAAAGTATTGGAAGAAACTATATACTTTTGTCCTTTTCATAACTTCAAAATAGCTGGTAATTAGTCGAAAAACCATAAGCTTCTACCCCTTTTTAATCTTATCAACAACTCACATTTGCTGCCAAAATGGCAGAATATTCTTTTTTTGGCAAGAACTTTGTATTTTACAGCGTTAAAGCAGGTTGTCTCTATTCTACCAACCTGCAGTACAAATGTTTTTTATTCATTGTACCTTATCGTATAAATTAAAACTAAAGTGGAGTTCAAAGACTACTATAAAATATTAGAAGTTCCGCGCAATGCTAGCCAAGAAGATATCAAAAAAGCCTATCGTAAGCTAGCTAGAAAATACCACCCAGACCTCAACCCGAATAATAAAATTGCAGAAGAAAAGTTCAAACAAATATCTGAAGCCTATGAAGTACTTAGCAACCCGGAAACACGTAAAAAATATGATATGCTTGGCAGTAATTGGAAATATTATCAAGAACAAGCTGCTTCTCAAACACAAAGTGATGATTTCTTTCAGCGCAGAACCTATTACAGAACTACCGATACTAGAGACCCTTTTTATTCCTTCTTTGGAGATAATTTTAGTTTTTCTGATTTTTTTCAAACTTTCTTTGGCAGCAGTGCTAACCATGGAAGCAGGCAAGAAACAAGAGATATTCACTCCAGTATCAATATCCGCCTAGAAGAAGCTTACCAAGGATGCGATAAAAAAATAAGTCTAAATAACAAAGAGTTCCGCCTCAAAATTAAGCCAGGTATTGCCGACGGACAGACTCTTAAAATTAAGGGGTACGGACAAAATGGAGGAGACTTATATCTTAAAGTAAATATCTTGCCCCATCCTATCTATGAAAGAAAAGGTAATGATTTATTTCGTACCTTGACTATAGACCTCTATACGGCCATTTTAGGCGGCGAAGTTACAATCCAAGGAATCGACGGGAAAAATATCAAAGTAAAAATTCCCGCAGGAACTCAGCAAGATACTATCTTACGCCTCAAGGATAAAGGAATGCCCTTTTATAATTCCCCTATGCATTTTGGTAATCTTTACCTAAAACTAAAAGTTCAAGTTCCTAGTCATCTTACTCCTCAAGAAAAAAGACTTTTTGAACAACTAGCTTCGCTACAAAAATCCAAATAAACTTTCCCTCTCCAGAAATAAATTTTGTATTCTACCCCTCCCTGGACCCCTGTACCGCAAAATCACCTTTTCTCCTAAGCCTAAAATGAGTAAAACTTAAAATCCCTTTGCTACTCAAAGTATAAGCCTTTATACCAAGTCATGCTTAACTAAACTTCACCTCCTTTATTCAATGCATTTATTCAATGCATTATGCTCACCTAATTTCAGGAATGCTCCCACTTTTACCCCCCAAAATACTATACACTTCCAACTTTCGTCGTATATTACCAGCCTAAATAAATAAACTCTATGACAATTACCTGTTTAGGAAAAACATTTGAAACGGAAGAAGAAAGAAGAGCTTACTTTAGAGAAGAATTGCGCAAATTACTTCCCGAACTCCGCAAACTCGAAGGATTCCCCTTGGGCTCAGACGAAGACATCCTTGCCCTTTCCGACCCGCCCTACTTCACCCTTTGCCCTAACCCCTGGCTCAAAGATTTTATTCAAGAATGGGAAAAACAAAAAGAACAAAACCCCCACTATAACCCCCATTTCACCGTAACCCAACCCTACGCTACCGATGTTTCCGAAGGAAAAAACGACCCTATCTATAACGCCCACAGTTACCATACTAAAGTACCCCATAAAGCCATTATGCGCTATATTTTGCACTATACGCAACCAGGAGATATTATTTTGGATGGCTTTGCTGGAACGGGCATGACGGGGGTTGCCGCCCAATTTTGCGAAAAACCAGATGCCCCAACCCAAGCCCAAATTGAAAACGAATTTCGAGCTTTGGGCTTGCCGCCGCCACAATGGGGTAAGCGTTATGCCATTTGCTCGGACCTAAGCCCTATTGCTAGCTTCATTGCCTACAATTTGAATACACCCACTGATGTCGAGCTTTTTGCCAAAGAAGCGCAAGCTATTTTGGAGGAAGTAGAAAAAGAATGCGGCTGGTTATATGAAACCCAAGATGAATATGGCAAAGGTCGAATTAACTATGTAGTATGGAGTGATGTTTTTCGTTGTCCTGGGTGTAATGCAGAGATGGTGTTTTGGGACGTAGCAGTAGACCACGAAAACGGTAAAGTAAAAGATGTTTGGCCCTGCCCTAAATGCAGTTTAAAACTTAGCAAAGATGGGCAAAAGGACAGCGTAAAGGTAGAGAAGGCAACGCGTAGTTTTTGGGATAGTGCAATAGGGGAAGTGATTACGCAGGTGAAGAGTGTTCCGGTTTTGATTAATTACACTCGTGGGGGCAAGCGCTATGAGAAGAAGCCTGATGCTTTTGACTTTGAATTATTGGAGCGGATTGAGGCAGCAGAAATACCGTATTGGTTTCCTACAGATGCTATGATGGGAGTTGGAGAAAAATGGGGGGATACATGGCGATCTGGCATTCATGAGGGCATTACGCATGTGCATCATTTTTATACTAAGCGGAATTTGTGGGCAATTAGTTGCTTATGGAGCAAACTTAAGGGTAAGCAAAAATTTTTATTGACCTCTGCTTTAAATAGAAATCTTACAAAACTGAATCGATACATCTTTTACAAAGGTAAGGGTGGTATTGGGCGTCCGCTCAGCGGAACACTTTATATGCCATCAGAAAATGTGGAGCAGTCTCTATTTCATCTATTGGGCAAGCAAGAGGCAAAATTCAAAATTTTAAATTATAGCCTAGTTTCTGTAAGCTCGCTTTGCAGTAATGATAGAAAACAAAATGAAAAAATTCCTTCCAACAGTATTGACTATATATTCACCGATCCTCCTTTTGGCGGGAATATTATGTATTCGGAGCTAAATTTTATTACGGAAAGTTGGCTCAAAGTAAAGACAAACCCTGCTTCAGAGGCAATAATAAATAAAACCCAGGGAAAAGGGCCAGAGGAGTATTATGAGCTAATGAAAGCTGCTTTTATGGAATATTATCGAGTACTGAAGCCCGGGAAATGGATGACCGTGGAATTTAATAATACCAAAGCTTCTATTTGGATGGCTATCCAAAATGCTATACACACAGCCGGATTTGTATTAGCAAACGTAGCGGTTTTAGATAAGAAGCACGGAGGTATTAAGGCAATGGCAATCCCGACAGTTAGCAAGCAAGACCTTATTCTAAGCTGCTATAAGCCCCCAGAACCTATTGAAGAAGCGGTACTTCATTCTTGTGACAAGAAATTTGTTTGGACATTTATTAGAAATTTACTTGAACATTTGCCCTTGTTGCTTCAAGAGCAAGGCGAACTTATTGGTGTTGCCGAACGTTGCCCTAAAGTTTTATACGATAGGCTAGTGATGTATTGCCTTAGCCACCGAAGGCGCGTGCCTTTAGGAGCTCGAGATTTTCAAGAAGGACTAGCTCAGCATTTTGTTTGTCGGCAAGGGTTATATTATACTCCAGAGCAAGCTCAGGAATATGATTTCTTGCTAGCCCAGAATAAAAAAATTAAACAAGCCCCTATGTTTATTAGTAACGAAGAGGAGGGAATAGCGTGGTTAGCATTAAAGCTGAATGATAAGCCACAAAAGTTACAAGATTTACAAACAGAGTGGAAACAAATTTTATTTCCTAATAAAAATGAAGTAATTCGAGAACTTAAAGAAATTTTAGTAGATAACTTTATTCAGGAAGATGGAGGATATTGGCGGCTTCCTACAGTAGAAGAAAGTATGTTGCGGAAGAAACAAAAAGAGGAAAAGCTAGCCCGTGAATTTGAAAGACTACATAGAGAAATTCAACAGGGAAAAAAGATAGAAGAGGTGCGAAGGGAAGTATTACTTTTTGGAATAGAACGTTTTTTTGAAAAGGAGCAGTATACAAGTATCATAGAGGTTTGCAAAGGCCTGCCCAAAGGTTACGTAGAAGAAGATGAACAGCTATTTATGTATTACGAAATTGCTAACGAAGGAGTTAAAACAGAAGAGATACAAAATTCTACTATACAATGATAAAAAAATAGTGCCCATTTTTTAATTATTTTATTATTAATTAATTGTTGTGTATATTTCTTATTTTTCGAAAAATAAAAAATTACCTTAGTAGATGATTAAAGCAGACATTAAAAAGTTTTATAAAATGAAGGGTATACATGGAATAAGTTTGTACTTGCTTTATTTTTTAGGCGCGTTAGTAAGTATCAAAGCACAAGATAACATAATTGACCCCAAAGCTAAGACTACTCTTTACAAAAAACCTTTAACCCTTGATTTACGCCCTTTTGTAACAGGGCCGGAGCAAGATTGTGAAAGTGCATTGAGTTTGTGTAGTTTAGCCTACCGCAATCCGTATTCTTATACCGGATGGGGACGCAGGCAAGAAGTAGTAAATACTTGCTTACTGATGGGTGAAAGAAATTCGGTGTGGTTTGTCTTCACAGTGCAGCAAGGGGGCACATTCGGTTTTGAAATTCGTCCTGAAAACTTGCTACCCTTTATTGGTGGGGATGACTATGATTTTGCTCTATACGATATCACTAATGCTACTTGCAGTGATATTCCGAGGCTCACGCCTGTTCGTTGCAATTATTCTGCAGATGGGCAAATTACCGGCTTACGCTTCAATAGTGTTAGCGATATAATACCTATTAGCTATACTGCTACTGACCCCCCTATGATGCCAGGCTTAAATGTACGTGCGGGTCAAAGGTTTGCTTTAATTGTAGATAATTATTCGGGTTCTACTTCGGGTTTTCGTCTTACGGCAACGGGTACAGCAGTTGTAGGAAATGTTACTCCGCCCTCATTCACCGGTGCTTTAGATATTAATTGCCGCGACCAACTTACTAAGCTTGTAACCGTTAATTTTTCGCATCCAGTACGTTGCTCCTCAGTACAGCCTGAAGATTTTGTAATCTTAGACCCTGACGGCAATACAGCGCGTATCACTGATGTATTTTGTATCAGTGGTACAGATTTCGCTTCTTTCATTCGTGTAGCTTTTACTACCCCTACACGTAAAAATGGACGCTACCGTTTAGTGCATAGGGGTGATGTACGAGATAATTGTAACAATATTATGCGCAATGGGGAAGAAATAGCATTTAATGTTACTCACGTACCTACTATTAGCGCAAATTTTAGTCCATTAGAGTGTAACTCTACGACCCTCTTTCTAACAGCAAGCGCCGAAATTGAAGCGACTTCGCTAAGTTACCTTTGGCAAGGACCTAATGGCTTTAGTAGTACTGAAGCTAATCCTAGTATTACCCCCCCTGTTGGGGGTACTTATTCTGTAGTAGCTATTGCAGATGGGTGTACAAGCGCTACTGCCGCCGTAAATGTAACTTTTGCGCCTGCCCCTACAGCTGATTTTAATGTTTCTCAAAATAGTGTTTGCGCCAACCAAGAAATAGCTATTTTCTACACAGGTACAGCAAGCCCCCAAGCCGACTTTCGCTGGAATTGCAATGGCTGCAATCCTAGTTTACTTTCCGGTTCGGGCCCTTTTTCAGTTTCTTGGGGTTTACCGGGCATTAAAACTATTTCCTTAGTTGTAATAGAAAATGGTTGCACTTCAGCAATTGCTAACAAAACAATAAATGTAGCAAGTGCACCGGGAGCTACTTTCCAAATTCGGCAAGCTGGTTGTGTTAATGAGCAAGTAGAACTTAGCATTATAGAAAGTAACAATGCCATCACTTTTCAATGGAATTGCATGGGCTGTTCACCACAACCACAAGGTAGGGGGCCTCACTTAGTAAGCTGGAATACCCCAGGTAAAAAAACCATTACACTTACTACAGAAGGAGATGAACGTTGCCCTTTTGGCGTTAGTACTGAAGAAATTCATATTGTAGCTATTCCAGAGCCCCCCTTGGTAAGAAGCCAAAATTTATGCGCAGGACAAACCATAGCTATTGCTCCTACTTTTTCAGGAGCAGAACCTGATAATGTTTTTGTATATACTCAAAGCCAAGGCGGCGCTCCTATTGAATTACTTACCAGTCCATTTTTATTTTCTACCACCATCACTACAACCACTACTTATTACTTTGAAAGCGTTAATACCTTAGCAGGTTGCAAAAGTACAGTTCGTACACCGGGTATTTTTACAGTATTTCCTATTCCTGAAGTACCACGTATAGAAAATGTTCGGCTCTGTAATGCGGGAGTAGTAGCCTTTACTTTGCAAAGCTTACCGCAAAATGCTAATGAAGTTTGGCTTTTTGATGCTCCTTCAGGCGGCGAAGTCTTAGATATTGCTACGGCTCAGGGCTCACTTTTATATAACCGTTTTTTAAGTCAGAGTAAACGTTTTTATGTTCAAAGCTATGCTCATGCTAATGGTTGCGTGAGCCCGCGCATACCTATAGAAGCAACTATACTAACTTCTCCGGGTCCGCCTAATGCATTTATTCCTAAAAGATGTGGAGTAGGGGAAATCACTATGGAACTGGTGATGGGTACACCCGCGGGTGAAAAATTCCGTATTTACGATGCCCCTCAGGGAGGGCGGCTTATAAAAGAACAACCTGCCTTTGAAAATATATTTAAAACTACTATTGCTCAAACTACTACTTTTTATGTAGAAAGTTACCAAGAACTCCAGGGTTGCAATACTAGCAGCCGTACTGCAGTAGTAGCCGAAATTTTAGATAAACCTAACTTACCCGCCTTTCAAGAAATTAAAATTTGTGAAAATACAGCCGCTACTATTCCTTTTCAAGTTGTGGGTCCTGGTAGTTACCAGGTGGAACTTTTTGCTGATACTAGTAGCTTACCCATAAGTTCGGGTAGAAGTCCTATTAACTTAGTAACCCCTACTTTAGCTAGTTCCAGAACCTTTTTTGCTAAAACTTATAATCTAGAAAATGGCTGCACTAGTAATTGGCAGGAGATACAAGTAAAAGTTTCACCTAAGCCTATCTTACCTACCCCTACGCCCTTGGGCAGATGTAATCCTGGCTTTGTACACTTTACAGTAGCTACGGGTCAGGCGCTTGTTTCTACCATTCGTTTGTATTCTGCTATAGGAACTACTACGCCGCTTGCGGAAGCCAATGTTTCTCCTTTTGCTTTTCGCACGCCCTTACTTACTACCCACACCACTTATTATATACAAGCAGTATACGAAGGTTGCGTAGGGGAAATATTAGCACTGCCTATTACGGTAGTACCGGTATTACAGCTAGATGTCCAAACTACACCGGCCCTTTTAGGAAATGATGGCAAAATTGTAGTTTCCGTAAGTGGCGGTATGCCGCCTTATACCTTCGTTATTGGCTCCATGGTCAATACTACTGGTATATTTAGCAACTTAGCACCTGGCACCTATACTTTAAGAGTAAATGATTCGGGTAATTGTATTGCTACTCGTAGTATTGTAGTAGATGCCCACTGCCCTCTACCTAATATTCCAGCAATAAAAGAAAACGAAAAAGGACAATTGATTTTACATTGGGCCCCTTCTTCTAATGCTATAGTTTACCAAGTTACCCTACAAGAAGAAGGGCAAGCTCCTGGACCTACCCTTCTTGTAAACGATACTTTCCTAATTTTACGCAGACTTACTCCTGAAACTAAGTACCGAGTAGAAATTAAAGCCGTATGCCGTAATGGAAGGATATCAGCCCCACAATTTGGCGAATTTACTACTCCTCTTTGTAACGCCGTTAATTTTGTATATATGACAGATGTTACAGAAACCACTGCTTTAGTAAATTGGTCCGAAATGGAGGGTGCTGATAGTTATGAATTTAGTTGGCGTAAGCAAGGAAATTTAGAATGGGAGCCCTTAGAAAATTTAAGACAAAAAAGTCGCTTTTTGAACCGCCTGCAAAGAAATACTACTTATGAAGTTCAAATTCGAACTCTTTGTAATGAAGGTTCTGTACAAGCAGATATTGTATATAATAGTTTTACTACCCTAAAGTGCAATACAATTTCTAATATTTGGCATACACATCTGAATCCTACCACTACCCTAATAGAATGGCAACAAGGAGGAAGTGCTACCCAATACGAGATTCGCTATGCTATAAGTGGAACTTCTAATTGGCGACGTGTAGTTACTACGCAGCCACGTATACAGCTTTCTGGACTTTTACCCCAAACTTCTTATGAAGTACAAATTCTACCTCTCTGCGGAATCGATGCTGCCCAAGAAACTAAATATTCCTTTACTACCCATACTTCTAACCCTGATTGTAGTACACCACTAGGCGTACAAACGGCAATAATTGGTCCTCAAGCCTTACAAGTGCTCTGGCAAAATGTACCTAATGCCACCCATTATAGCTTGCGATATAACGCCGAAGGACAACCTCCTATTATTGTTCCAGCAACAGCTCCTTTTCTACTCGGTAATCTAACGCCGGGTAGAATTTACAATATAAGTGTTAGAGCCTATTGTACAAACAGCATAACTTCGGCGTGGAGCTTTCCTGTAGCAGTATTCTTACCTTCTAATGCCCGTTCGATAGAAGCAGCCAACAAAGAAAGCTTATTGATATACCCTAATCCTGCCCAAAATACCATTCACTTATCGATAAAATTACCCTCTGAAGAAGCCCAAAAAAATCCAGAATTATGGATAAAGATTATAGACGTAAATGGAAAGTCAGTTTTATATTCCTCTTTAGCTAGTGAAAATACCGAAAACTATACACTAGACATTTCAAGACTTACTCAAGGAATGTACACTATTGCAGTGGGAACAGCTCAGCAAATTTTATTAACACAAAAGTTACTTATACAACAAAAGTAACCCCTAGTACTAATCCTTAGTTAAAAAAATCCGCCTCTAAAAGGCGGATTTTTTGTTTATATGAAAATTTTTATATTTGCAATTTTGTTGCATTTGAAACAAAGTTGCAAGTATATGAAAAAACTAGAATTGATTATTGTTTCTCTGAGCTTACTTTTGGCTATCTGGAGTTGCAAGAAAGACGAAGATAAGCCTAAGCCGGTAGTAGACAACACGCGACCAATAATTAGTAATGTAACTACAGGAAAAGCAGATAATACTTTTCAAGTAGGACAAACAATTCAACTAAGAGCTCGCCTTTCTGATGATACAGAACTAGGGCAGTACAAAGTAGAAATACACGAAAATTTCGATGGGCACAGCCATGGCAAAACAAGTAGTACCACGCCTTTTGAATATAAAAAAATAGTTAATATTTCGGGCAAGGCACATGATTTGGTGCAGGATATTAAAATACCTGAGAATGCAGCTAGCGGCCCTTATCACTTATTAATTTATTGCCTAGATAAACAAGGAAATGAGGCAGAGTTTGTGTTAATTGACTTGAATATCACTAATAGTTCGCAGCCGGTAATCAATATTACTCGGATAAATGGCAAAGACGCAAGCAAGGAAGTACATTTACACGAAATAGGTAGCGATACAGTTTCTTTGCAGCCCGAAGGTGATATTACAGATAGTGACGGATTAGCAAAAGTAAAAATTAAAGTAGTGGAAGCTAAGCATAGTCACGGCAAGAATAGTGAAGACCACGTATGGGAATGGGAGCAGGAAAATAATTTAAGCAATCGTTTAGATATAACGGCTCTTTTTAGAAACAACCCTATTCGCTTTCGTTTAACGAAAGATGGCAAGCCAGCTAACGAAAATCATTATGATCTTATGTTTATAGCTAAAGATAAACTCGGGAATTATTCTATGCAAGTAGTAGAAATACATGCAGAAAAATGAATAAAAAATGAAAATAGAAAGGTCTTTTAGAAGAATTCAAAATAAAGAGCTGGGGAAACTTCCGGCTCTTTATTTTTTTAGTAAATTTCCTAGGCAAGCTAGAGCAAAAAATAATCAACAAAGCATTAGACAAAAAGTAAATTGTTTTGGCTTAAAAATTGAAATGTATTATTTTTAATGCCTTGTAGAACGAATCATTATGTTTTTTATGGCAGAAGACACACCAAGACCCAACGAATTTAATGTAGAAATTACCGAAGAAATTGCCGATGGTATCTATTCTAATATGGTAATAATATCTCATTCGAATGCAGAGTTTATTTTTGATTTTATCCGCATTGTGCCAGGGATTGCAAAAGCCAAAGTGAAGTCTCGAGTGATCATGACGCCCCAACATGCCAAGCGCCTACTTTTGACAATGCAGGATAACTTACAAAAGTATGAGGCTACCTTTGGAACTATCGAACTCAAAGACAATATAGATACAGGAGCTGGCCCTTTTGGTTTTGGGCCGCCGGCAGGAATGGCTTAATTCATTTGTAAACATGAAGCAAATTTTTCTTTCTGTAGCATTACTTTTTGCCCTTCAACTAGTAATAACTTCTTGTAAGATAGAAAATAATAAGAAGTACAAGGCTATGAAAGAAGGGCTGGAAAAGCGTTTAGCTAACTGCCAGGAGGAAGTTCGTGCATTAAAGGCAGAAAATAAAAGTCTTAAAGACGATACCGCCAGCCTAGGACAAAAATTACGAGAGTGGATCCAAAAGTACCGAGATTTGGAGCGACGGTACCAAGACCAAACTAAAAAGTTGGCAGATGTAGAGGATAATTATAAAAAACTAAAATCTCAAAGTACTCAAGAGGTACAAGACCTTATTCGCAAACTAGAAAAATTACAGCAAAACTTACAAGATGTACAAAGTAAATTAGCAGCCCGCGACTCAGCTCTTAAGGCTTTAAAAGAGCGAATTCGACAAGCTCTTCTGGGCTTTGAAGGAAGCGGCCTTACTGTAACCGAAAGAAATGGTAAAATTTACGTCTCACTTTCTAATCAACTTCTATTTGAAAGTGGACGATATGACTTGAACAAAAGAGGGAAGGAAGCAATTACGCAACTATGTAATGTTTTAGTCCAACAACCCGATATTCAGATTCAAGTAGAGGGCCATACAGACTCGGAGCCTTTCAAAAGTGGTGTGCTAGTTGATAATTGGGACCTTAGTGTTAAACGTTCTACGGAAGTAGTACGTTTTATGGTGGAGCATGGCAAAGTAGCTCCCCAGCGCTTAACAGCTAGCGGACATGGAGAATTTATGCCTATAGCCAGCAACGAAACCAGTGAGGGAAGAGCTCAAAATCGAAGAACAGAAATTATTCTTGTACCTAATTTGGAAGACGTATTCAAAATACTGGAGCAAGACTAGATATCATTAGGTGCCATCAGCCCAATGGGATAGAAAGAAATGAAAAGAATTTTTTTCTCTTCCTTTGTCTTTTGTCTATTCTGCTTATTATCTCTAAGTCTCTGTATTGCCCAAACCGAGGATGAAAATCCTAGTAGCTTTAAAGGCAAACAAAAAGAAATGCTTGCTTTAATTGAAAAACAAAAGCCACGCTTAGCAGAAATGACACAAAAGGTAGAGGCTTATCATAAAAGAGTCCTTCAGTTTGATGAGTTACTTAAAATTCCTAAAAATGTAAAAATTTATCGCGATTCGGCTCAAAAAGCTCTAGTAAATATTCGAAAAAGTAATGATGCTGTTCTTAGAGAATTACACGCACTCTATTTTGAATGGTTTCCTTATACCAGGCACCTAAGTTCCGTGTATACACGCTATGGAGAAATGAAAGCTAAAAATATTACGGAAGAGTCGTTAACCGCCTTTTTAATAGCTCATCGAGAAATCATTGCTAGCATTGAACATATATCCAAAAAAATAAAAGATATTTATAACGATTGTGACTTTTTGTTAAATGCCAAGTTAGAGTAGGGTACGTATTTTATTTCTCTTATCTCTCTCGTTGTAACCTGGCGCAAAAGCCAGGTTTTTTATTAGCAATATCTTTTTTAGTATTTAATATTTTCAAATTTTAATTAAATAAAAAATAATATGATAATCTCTAAACTAAGAATTCTTTACTACTGGCTACAGCTTATAGCGTTACTGCTAATCTTAAGCGCAGAAAATAGTAAACTCTGTGCTACAGAGCCCGAGTTAAAAGTTTTACACCTAGGCTACGAAGGCGAAGTGCTTATTATTCGCTACTCTATACCTTACGATGGTATGGTAGAAATAAAAATATTGAACCATGAAAAAAAAATCATTTGGCGTAACCAATTTAATAAAACCAAGGGTGAGTATGGAATTCGCATTCCTAGAAAAGAGCTAGAGGGGGCAAAAATTTATGAAATTACCTATAAGGGACGTGTAAAACGCGGGAAAATATAAAGTAAAGATATGTTAGAATCTATGACTGGCTTTGGTACAGCCACTTTTACAGAAAAAAATTATACTATTACTGTTCAAATTAAGTCTTTAAATAGTAAAACCCTGGAATTTCATTTCAAGCTTCCTCCTTATTATTTTCAACAAGAAATAGCTCTAAAAAATCTTATTACACAGAAGATACAAAGAGGAAAGATTTATTACATTTTAAGTGTACATAAAAACATTCTACTAGAAAAAGAAAAAAATTATTTTAACCATGCTTTACTAAAAAAATATTATAATGAGCTACTAGAACTACAAAGGGAAATGGAAATTACTTCTCCGATACCCCTTACAACTTTATTACACTTACCACAGGTAATAGCGGAGCCAGAGATGGAAGTAAGCGAAGAAGAATGGCAACTGGTACTGCAAGCTACCGAGCAAGCTCTGGCAAACCTATTAGCAGAACGCCTTAAAGAAGGCAATATGCTTTACCACGATATTGTTTTGCAAATACGCAAAGTTGAAACTTGCTTAGCAAAAATGAGCCAGTATGAGGGGGCGAGAATAGCAAACATCAAACTTAAATTACAACAAGCCCTTGCTGAAATTAAAAACTCCGTTTCATATTCAGAAGAAAGGCTAGAGCAAGAGCTTATTTACTACCTCGAAAAGTTAGATATCAACGAAGAAAAAATTCGTATTCAGTCTCATTTACATAATTTTTATCAAACTTTAGAAGAGCCCCAAAGCCAAGGAAGGAAGCTAAACTTTATTATGCAAGAACTTTGGCGCGAAGCAAATACTTTAGGCGTCAAAGCAAATGAAGTTAATATACAAGCTCTGGTAGTAGAAATAAAAGATGCTGTTGAAAAAATAAAAGAACAATTAATGAACGTAGTATAACAACTAAAAGCAACAAACAATTCTGTATATTTGAAGTGCTACAATTTAGGTGGGAATTTAATACAAATAGTGCAAGATAACTTTAAAATTATTATTCTTTCTGCGCCTAGTGGGGCAGGAAAAACCACTGTATTGCAAGCCGTGCTAAAACAAATTCCGGAACTAGCTTTTTCTATTTCAGCCACCACCCGTCCTCCGCGGGCCAATGAGCAACACGGCACACATTATTACTTTTTAGCTATTACCGAGTTTGAGCAACTTAAAGCGCAAGGAGCTTTTGTTGAATGGGAAGAAGTTTACCCAGGTCGCTTCTATGGAACCTTATATAGCGAAATAGAACGTATTCAAAAAGAAGGGAAAATACCTATCTTTGAAGTAGATGTTTTTGGGGGAATAAGCTTAAAACAAAAATTTGGCAAGCAAGCTTTATCTATTTTTCTTAATCCACCCTCTTTAGAAGCCCTCAAAGAAAGGCTAATATGCAGGGGTACAGAAAATGCCGTTGATTTAGAAAAACGCTTGCAAAAAGCAGAGATAGAGTTACAACAAAAAAGTGCTTTTGATATAATTGTAGAAAACATTTTCTTAGAAAAAGCAATTGAAGAGGTAGTTTTTCATATTCGAAAATTTATTGCGGCATGAAAATCATACTTTTTTTCGGTTCTTTTAACCCTATTCATATAGGACACCTAATTATTGCCCAAAGTTTATTAAATGAAACAGGCTATGATCGAGTGTGGTTAGTAGTCTCGCCTCAAAACCCCTTCAAGCCCGCCCACTCTTTATTAAATGAATATGAACGCTTGTATATGTGCGAATTAGCTCTAAAAAATCATGATCGCATTCTTGCTTCCAATGTAGAGTTCTTTCTGCCACGCCCTTCTTACACCATAGATACCCTTACTCATTTAACAGCTCGATATAGTACTTATCATTTTGCTATTTGCATGGGCGAAGATAATTATCTCCACTTTCATAAATGGAAAAAAGCAGAGATAATTCAAAAATATTACCCTATTTTTATCTATCCTCGAATCAAAACCTCAGAACGTAGTCCTACTCCTACTATTAAGAATGGCACAACAACTTTCTTAGATATGCCTTTGCTTGATATTTCCTCTAGCTATATTCGTCAGCTGCTTAAGCAAAAAAAATCTATACGCTTTTTGGTACCCGATCCTGTTTATGAATACATTTACGCCAAAAACCTTTATGCCTACCCTTAAAAAATGGCTTCCTAATAGCATTACTTTATTGAATTTATATTTTGGTTGTTTAGCTATTAGTTTTTTGGCTAGCCACCAATTCCGTTATGCTACTTACTGTGTTTTCGCTGCTTCACTTTGTGATTTTCTAGATGGTTTTTTAGCTCGACTCCTTAAAGTAAATTCTGAATTAGGTAAGCAACTAGATTCTCTAGCAGACATCGTTTCTTTTGGAGTGGTGCCTGGCCTTACACTTTTTTTTCTAGTAGAAAAAAACTCGTTTTGCTTCAAAACAACGGAAACAGACTTTGAATTTTATCTTGTTTCCAGCTCTTGTCTTCTAATACCTATTTTTTCTGCATTACGTTTAGCTAAATTTAACTTAGATACCCGCCAAACTACCCATTTTATAGGTCTTCCTACCCCTGCTAATACCCTTTTTATTACTTGCCTACCTCTAATTTTTGAAAAACAAGCCCCCTTTCGCAGTTTTTTAGAAGATTATTTTCTTCACCCCCTTAGCATCATAACTCTAACCTTACTTTCTTCTTTTCTTTTGGTATCTCCCTTGCCTTTTTATGCCATAAAATTTAATAGTTTTAAGAATTTTTCCCTTCGAGAAAATTTACCCACGTTTATACTCATTACAATTTCTTTGCTTTGTATTCTCACTCTAAGTTTTTTAGCAGCAATACCCATATTTTTTTTCTATATTATTCTATCCTTAATAGTCCTGAGAAAAAAATCCCCAAGAATAATTAAGAATTAATTTTAGTAATGAACCTCTTTTTACAAAGAGCTATAGAAATTGCAAGGTTAGCAGGTAACCAAGTAGCAACTAACCCAAGGGTAGGGGCTGTGATTGTTTACAATAATCAAATTATTGGAGAAGGATATCATGCAAAATGGGGTGAACCCCACGCTGAAGTTCAGGCTATTAATGCCGTTCAAGATAAAAGTTTGCTTCGTAAAAGTATCCTGTACGTAACGCTAGAACCTTGTAACCACTATGGTAAAACACCCCCTTGTACTGAGCTCATCATCCGTTCTCAAATTCCTAAAGTAATCATCGGTAGTAAAGATCCCTATCCACAAGTAGCTGGCAAGGGAATTGAGCGCTTACAGCAAGCAGGCATTTGTGTAGAACTTGTAACAGACCCTACCCCTTTTTATGAGCTCAATAAATTTTTCTTTACCAACCAACTTTTTCATAGGCCTTATGTTACCTTAAAATGGGCAGAAACAGCAAACGGATTTATAGGAAACACTCAGATGCGGATGAATATTAGTGGAAAAGAAACCCTTTGCCTTACCCATTTTTTGCGTGCCGAACATCAGGGCATTGTAGTAGGAAAAAATACTGTCCTTGTCGATGACCCGCAACTTACAGTTCGATTTTACCCTGGTTTTTCTCCTATTCGTTTGCTTCTCGATCCGCAATTAGAAATTACTACTGGTGCAAAAGTATTGGAAAAAAATGCAGAGGTCTGGCATCTTAATCAAATTAAAGAAGGAGTAGAAAATCATATACGTTACATACAAGTTCCTTTCACCTCCCCTTGGCCCATAAAAGAACTTTTAGAATATTTATATACCTACTACTCTTTGTCTTCAGTATTAGTAGAAGGCGGGGCTTTCACCTTACAACGATTCATTGAAGCTAGTGTATTTGATGAAATTTTCGTTTTTCGCTCCTCTCTAATTTTTCCGGAAGCTAATATTCGAGCTCCCCAGTTACCTGAGTCTCTAAGCCTTGCCTACAAGGGCGCCTGGAATAAAGACTTAATTTATCATTATCGGCGTCCTGGGCTAATCAATTTTTAAAATGCATAAAAAAGTAAAAGCGGGCATAAATAAGCCCGCTTTTCTCATAATTAATAATTAAAATAAACCCCTTATTCAATGCTTACTTTCACCACTTCGTTAGTAGTTTCACCTATTAGCCGGAATAAATATAGCCCTGCTGGCAAGGAAGAGGGATGTATAAATATTTCATTAGTTCCTTCTTGCGCTTGAAACGTGGTTTGGTAAACTACTTTACCCTGTAAGTCTACCAATTGTGCAATATAGCTTCCTCCTTTTTCAGAAGAAAAGCTAGCTATAAAGTTTCCTAAGTTAGGATTAGGATATACGCTTAGCTTAGAAGCACTTAGCTCTACTCCTGTTTTAGCTCGAGTAGTAGTAAAATTACTAAATAGAGTCCATTCTGAAATATTAGGTCCTCTATTGGAGCACTCGCCACAATTGGTTCTTAGGCGAAGCTTATAATTTTCAAAAGAAGAGAGGCCGTTAATCACAAAGTTATTGAAAATTCCAGGAATGATTACCTCTTGTAAATTTTGCTCTGCTGCTTGTACGGGTCCATACTGCAACACATAACAAACAGCTTCTGTTACAAGATTCCAACGTACAGCTACACTGCTAGCACTACGGGGCGAAATTGTAACAGTATTAGGTCTGGCGCAGAAGGAAGTGGTGAAAGTAGTAACAGAATATTCCGAAGTGGCTTCAGCGCAAATAGCTCTAACCCGAACTTGATAGGTAGTATTAGGCAGTAATTTATCAAGCACCACAAAAGTATTGTTGGTGTAATATAAATTAATCCAGGTATTAGAATCACTTGCTCTGTATTCTACTTGGTAATATCGCACATTAGGAACAGCACTCCAGCTAATACGGGCTGAATTAAAATCTAAAACAGTAGTGATAAGTTGTGGTGTGGCACATTGAGAAAAGGAGGGGGTTGTAAATTGAATACTAGCATATTCCGAAAAAATACCATTATTACAATTAATTCTTACTCTTACCTCATATTGGGTATTAGGCTCTAGATTGATAAGAGTAATTGTTCTTTGCGTGGTAATGATAGGTTCTGTAAACCTAGCTTCTCCTAGTTTACGATAAGAAACTTCGTAAGTTTGCCGCCCTATTACGCAGCAATCCCAGCTGAAGATAGCAGTATGATGAGTAATATTAGAAATTCTTAAGCTCGTAGGCGTACTACACCCATCCAAGCAACAAGCTGTTGTAAATTCAACCTCGCTAAACTCAGAAGCAATATTTTCTCCACATATAGCACGCACTCTTGCTACATGCGAAGTACAAAAAGTAAGATTCGTTAAATTAATACTATTCGTATAGGTAATTAGAGGAACTGAGAAATTAGAATTGCTCGCCAGGCGGTAGTATACTTCGTAATATAGTGCACCTGAAACAGGTTCCCACTCTATAGTAACACTATTTACGGTTTCATTCCTAGCTATTGGGTTAGGAGGAGCAATCTCACATAGTGGAATGCAACCTACCGTCTGAAAACTAATAGTATCATAGGGTGAATATATATCAGAGCGGCAATAGGTACGTACAATTACTTCATACTCTGTGCAACGCTCTAGCCCTTCGATAAAAACAGCGGCTGTGGTAACTAAAATAGGTTGTGAAAAATTTGCTTGCCCTTTCTTGCGATAAGCTACTTCGTAAAAGCGTGCGTCTTTATCCGGCAACCAAGTAAGAGTAGCTGTATTTTGGGTAATTACATAGGTAGCTAAATTAGAAGGAGGATCTAAGCATTCGCAGTTTTGAGTTTGAGCCCTTGCAATGGCATAGTTGGAAAAACGATTAGGACCACAAATAGCACGCATACGAAAAACATAAGGCGTACAGCGGCGTAATCCATCTACAGTGGCTCGAGTGATAGTAACTACAATAGGAGGACTAAAATCCAAATCTTCCTCTCCTTCCTCCGCATACGATACTTCGTAAGCAATAGCATTATCTACTCGAAACCATGCTAATTCTGCCGTATTTTGACCAATACTTACTACACTCAAATTATTTATATTATTAAGACAATCGCAACCTTCGGTAGCTATAGAAGTATAGGCGTAGGGTGAATAATTTCCTTGGCCACAGCGTGCTCTTACACGCACTTCATAGTAAGTACAAGGCTTCAGATCAAGGTTCACGAAATTACAGTTTACTAGAATAGGCTCGGAGTAATTATCTTCATTTTCTGCGCGGTAGCTTACCTCGTAGGTAAGGACCCCTGGTATACCATCCCACATTAATTTAGCACTATTGCGCGTTACGTTGCTTACCGTAAGTCCTCTTACTATAACATCACAAGTTTGGCGGCAGCCATTAGTAGCAAAAGAGCCCAAACTATAGCGTGAAAATTGATTAGCTCCGCACCTTGCACGCACTAAAACTTCATATTGAGTGCAAAAATCCAGTCCTGTTAGACGAATTTGATTAGTAGGAGTAATGGGTGCTAGAGTATAGGCAGTGTCGGCAAGTCTTCGATAAGCTACCTCATAGCCTGTAGCCCCTACTACTGCATTCCAAACTACAGTGGCATTATTTTCCTCAATAGCGCCTGTAACTATATTATCTGGAGTTTGGCTACAGGGCGGAATGCAGCCTATCGTAGAGAAAGTAGTAGTTATGGAAGGAGTAGTGATTTCATTTGCACATAAGGCACGCAATTCCACTACATATTGGCTACAGTTATCTAGGTCAGTAAAGTCGTATGAAGGACTTCTTACTACAAGGGTAGAGCCCGTGCTTTCATTACTTTTTCGAATGCTAAGTGCATATGCCCGAGCTTCATTTACTGCATTCCAAAATAGGCGTGCCCCATTAGCACTAATATTCGTTACTGTTAGCCCTGTAGGAGCATTTTGGCAAACATTAACACATCCTGTGGTTGTAAAACGAATCTCTGCAGGTTCAGAACTTCCGCTGCTACAAAGCGCTTTAACTTGTACCTCGTAAGTACGACACGGCAATAGATTGTTAAGGTTAATAGCCGTTGTAGTAACCACCTGAGGCTCGAGATAAAATCCTGCCTCTTGCACTTTATAGACTACTTCGTAGCCCCTTGCCCCTAATACAGGCTGCCAAGTAATACGAGCACTATTGTTAAGTACAATAGTAGCACTCAGCCCCTCTACCTTACTGCAAGGTTGTGCCCTTAGGCTTCCTAACCCTAAAAGAAATATCCCTAGGTACAAACCTACTGCGTAACTATATTTAAAGAAAGCACTTTTTAGCGCCTGTTTGAAGTTATTTTGCCTATTAGTTACAGGGCTTTTTGTTAAAGTAAAATTTTTCTGCTTCATCTAGTTTACTTAGTAAAAAGTTAAGTAAAAACCTAATAAGTAACGCTTTTAATAGATTTTTTATTGAATTTGCCAAATTAACAAAAGTTCATTAGTTGCTAAAAAGTTTTTCGAAAAGAAGGGTTTTTATTTTCCTGTTGTTTGCTAACATGTATTCTTTAAGGTCTGTTTTATTATAAAACAAAGTGTTAATAATCTATAAAATCTTAGTTCTAAAGTAACTCCAAGATTCAAGTCTTAATGTCTATCCTTTTAGAAGTAAAAAATTTTCTAATTAGTAACTTAATTTTTTATTTTCCGAATATATTTGAAGGCTAATATTTATATTTATGAAAACGCAGTTACAAGAAAAAGACTTTTTGCCCCTAGGCTATATAGACGAAGAAGTAGACCCCTGCCTAGATTTAGAAGCAGAAATTCTACGCCTGAAAAAAGAGAAAAATGCAATTATTTTAGCTCATTATTACCAAGATTCTGAAATTCAAGATCTTGCCGACTACGTAGGAGATAGTCTAGGCTTAGCCCAGCAAGCAGCAAAAACAGATGCTAGAATCATTGTTTTTGCAGGGGTTCATTTCATGGCGGAAACGGCTAAGATTCTTTGCCCTGATAAAAAAGTTGTACTCCCGGACCTAAATGCCGGCTGTTCGCTTTCAGATAGCTGTCCGGCCCCAGAATTTGCACGATTTAAGGAAAAGTATCCTGACCATAAGGTAGTAAGCTATATTAATTGTTCAGCAGCTCTCAAAGCTCTAAGCGATGTGATTGTTACTTCGTCTAATGCTGTAAAAATTGTAGAGTCTTTTCCTAAAGAACAGCCTCTTATTTTTGCGCCTGACCGTAACTTAGGTGCTTACATTAATAAAATTACAGGACGAAACATGCTATTATGGAATGGGGCTTGCATGGTACACGAAATCTTCTCTTATCGAAAAATACAGGCAGCGCTCCAAGAATATCCTGAAGCCGAATTAATTGCTCATCCTGAATGTGAAGCGCCTGTATTAGAGCTCGCTTCCTTTATAGGGTCTACCTCCTCGCTACTTAATTATGTTCAAAAATCTCCCAAAACGCAATTCATTGTAGCTACCGAACCCGGCATTTTACATCAAATGCGTAAAGCAGCTCCCCATAAAACTTTTATTCCTGCTCCTTCTAATCAAACTTGTGCGTGCAACAATTGCCCTCACATGAAACTCAATACAATG
>JANWXU010000026.1 GCA_025057395.1 Bacteroidia bacterium
ACTACTACTTTTTATGCTCAGCTCAAAAGTGCAGTGACAGGATGTTTAAGTTCGAGGGTAGCTGTAGTTGCTAGAATTAAGCCCGTACCCCCTCTTCCTAGCGTAAATAATCAAGTATTTTTGTGTGGTCCAGGGGTAATGTTCTTTACTGTGAATGCTCCAGCAGCTGATGAAGTAGCCATTTATGAAAATCCTACTAGCACTCTTGCGCTGTTTGTAGATAATACTCCTCAGCCCTTTATCCTTTCTACAGGGATGATTTATACCACTACTACTTTTTATATAGCTTCTTATAATAGCAGTACAAGATGTCAAAGTCAGCGAAGAGAGGTAGTAGCTACTATTCAGCCTTTGCCAGCTGCTCCTAGCGCCCAGGGCGTAAATCGATGTGGTCCTGGAACTTTGGTGATTACCGTAACTTTTAGTTCTCCCTCCCCCAGTACTTGGGTAAATTTATATACCACTCCTACAGCGACCTCTCCCACAGGCAATATGGGGATTCCGCCCAGTTATCAAATAACTATTCCTGATGTGGAATTAGAAGGAACTATTACTTACTATTTAGAGAGTATAAATAATGTTACGGGCTGTAGAAGTCAGCGAGTTCCTGTATTAGCTACTGTAAATCCTATTCCGGGTGCTGTGCAAGTAGAGGAAGTTGCGCGGTGTGGAAGAGGAACTGTGACTTTTACGGTAAGAATGGGGCAACCAGCGGGTACGGAGGTTCGATTGTATGATTCTAGCTTGCCAACTGCCGCTGCCATTGCTTCTGATAATAATCCACCATTTGAGCTTATGACGCCCATTCTGGAAACTTCTCGCACTTTTTGGGTAAGAAGCATTAATTTGGCTACAGGGTGTACTAGTTCAGCAGTAAGTGTAGATGCCACTATAAATCCGGTAATTCAGCCGCCCATCTTTTCTAATGGGGTTCGATGTGGTGCGGGTGAAGTAAAAGTAGAGTTTAAGTTAAATAATAACTTTCCGGGTAATCAGGTAAGGATTTATACCTCTGAGGTAGGAGGAGCGAATATTCGAGTTAAGTCACCTGCTATGCAGGAAGATTTTATTGCTTTGCCTTCTGTAGTTTCTTCTACTACTTATTATGCTGAGGCAAGAGATAGTATTACAGGTTGTTTCAGTACTCGGAGTGCATTTATTGTGAATATTTTACCTTTGCCCGGTCCTCCTGTGGTTTCTGACTATCGTAGGTGTGGCCCGGGTGCGATTACTATTAGTGCTGCAATGGGTAATCCGGCGGGTGATCAATTAATAGTGTACCATCCTGACAATTCTCAGCAAGTTATTGCTACCTCTTCTTTTCCGTTTGAGGTTGTGGTACCAGAGCAAGTATTTGATCCTAATAAATCAACTTTTCAAATACCTGTTCGGATAAAAAGTAGTACAACAGGATGTGAAAGCCCTATAACCATGATCTCTGTAGTCCAACATATGCTTCCTGCAAAGCCACAGGCCGCGGATGTTTTTAGATGTGGTATAGGAGGCGTTGAAATTACTGTTCAACTAGGAAATCCTGCAGGCAATGTAGTTAATTTGTATTCTTTAGATAATCCAGAAGTACCGATATTTTCTAGGAATACAGCCCCATTTGTTTTTAATATTCCTAATGTTACTACTACCACTACTTGGGTGGTTGAAAGTATGAATTCAGCAACAGGGTGTAGAAGCTTGCGAGATACTGTTCAAATTGAAATTAAGCCCTTGCCCGAGATAAATCAAGTAAGTGCGGCCCCACGCTGTGGACCTGGTTTCTTTTCTATACAGGTCAACTCGCAGGGTGAAGGATGGGTAGAATTTTTTGAAATAGTTGAGGGCGGCAGTAGTATGGCTCAAGTATATGGTAGCGGTCCTCATTTTGAATTTCAAACTCCCTCGTACTCCTCTTCTACTACACTTTTTGTCCAAAAGCGTGGATTAAACGGATGTACCAGCGTGCGAGTCCCTATTCAACTAATGGTTGTTGAACCTCCGAAGAGACCCTTAGTAGCAGACGTTTTTATTTGCGGGAATAACATGGCAGTTTTTAGTGTGGAGCCTTTAGATAATGAAATAGCAGCTGTTCGCCTTTATACCCAAGTGAGTGGGGGAGAGCCCGTTGCTATTGCTACGAATTCTCCTTACACACTTTCGGTAAATATTCACCAAAATTCTACTTTTTATGTGGAGTCGGTCAGGACTTTGTATAATTGCCCGGGGCCAAGAGCTTTAGCAAAAGCTTTCCTTATTGAAAGGCCAGGGATTCCTTCGGCACAGAATGTTTCACGTTGTGGCCCAGGTGTAGCTTCAATCTCCGCAATTATGGGCTCTCCCCTGGGTAATCAGATTCGACTTTATTCTCAGCCTTCAGGAGGGCAGCCTTTGAGTGTAAGCTCTTTAGTACCCTATGTTGTTACCACCCCTTTCATAAATACTACCACTACCTTTTACATTTCTAGCTATAATTCTACTGTAGTTTGTGAAAGTGAAAGAGTACCCGTAGTTGTTAGGGTAAATTCAGTACCTTTGCCTCCTTTAACAACTAGAGTTTCGCGTTGTGGGAGTGGAAGTGTTACTTTTAGTTTGGTGCACCCCGTGGATTCTGCCAAGATTCGTCTATTAGACTCATCGACGGGTGGTAATATCCTAGCTGTGTCGGGTGGGCCTATTTATTACCTTTCTTCACCGGTAGTATCTCAAACTACAACTTTTTTCACGGAGGCTTATTATGAAAGTACAGGTTGCTTTAGTGGAAGAAACTTAGCGGTTGTTGAAATTAAGTCTGAAGTGGGGCAGCCTACTGCTTCTAATGTGGTGCGCTGTGGTCCTGGAGTAGTTACTATTACTGCAAAAATGGGCTTGCCTGCTGGCAATGAAATTCGGCTTTATACCAGCGAAGAAGCTACTACTTTTATTGCTTCTAGTTCTGTAACACCCTATTTACTTACACAAAACATTGTAGGCACTACCACTTATTTCATTGAGGCTTATAACAGTTTTACAGAATGTAAAAGTATTCGTATGCCTGTGATTGCATCCGTTAAGCCTGTACCTTTAATTACCAGCATTGGTAATGATGGTCCTATATGTACAGGCAGGCTTCTATCGTTAAGTGCCCAAGCTAGTGATAATGCGCTTATTTTCTGGAAAGGGCCTAATGGTTTTGAAGCAATAGGCAACAATATTACTCTGATGGTAAATTCTTTGGAAAATGAAGGGAGGTATCAAGCATGGGCAATAAGCGAGGGTTGCACTTCTGCACCCGCCTTTACAGACGTAGATGTCCACTTAACGCCACCAACTCCTATCATTAGTTTTACTAATGAGCCTGTAAGTACTCTAAGCATTTGCCAGGGAAATCTCATTCCTTTAGAAATTTCTAACTATTCGGCTTTCCCTAGTGGCACGCAATTTCGGTGGTTTGGCCCTGATACGTTTATTGTAACTTCGGGTTCTACTTTTACCCGTAATAATGCCCGGCCTGCTAACCAGGGACTCTATACTGTTTATGCCGTGATAGAAGGGTGTACTTCAGCTTTTTCTAATACGCTTGAAGTATTTATTAATCCGCCTTTGCCCCCCCCCGCTCTGTCTCATAACGCGCCTCTGTGTTCAGGTAGTGGGCGTATTTTTCTTACTGCAACAGTAGGTACAGAAGTAATTGATTATTATTGGAGTGGACCTAATAATTTTAGGGCTCAGGGGAGCTTGTTTCAATCAATTCCTGCTTTGCCGGAAAATGCGGGTATATATGTTTTTCGTGCGAGGAATCGTTGCGGCTGGCAAGAAGTTCGTACAAACGTGGATATTTTACCTACTCCTCCCGCTCCTGTTGTAGTAGAGAGGAGAAGGGTGTGCGAGGGAGATACTCTGGTATTAAATATTAAGCAGCCTGAGGGTTATCTAACTTACTGGCACGGACCACTAGATTGGACCGCAACGATTGATGATGCAATAGTAGTGCGTAGAGTTGCTTCTTTAGAAATGGCGGGTGCTTATAGTGTAGTTAATATAGCAGGGGGTTGTACTTCTAACTCCAGCAGGGTGGTAGTAGACATTATTCCATCACCTCCGGCGCCTGAGATATCTGCAAATTCGCCTATTTGCAGGGGGCAAGACCTGGTTCTATCTGCAACTTTGCAGGATAATGCTACTTATCACTGGCAAGGACCTAACGGAGAACTTTATGAAAGTAACCAAAATTTCTGGAAACGCTTGAATGCTAACTCTACTCATAGTGGTAAGTACTGGCTTCGCACTAGAATAAATGGTTGTTTTTCAAAAGCTAGCCCAATTGATGTCCACGTATTGGACGCGCCCCAAGCCCTGCAGCCCTTTAGCAATGCTCCTATTTGTAGGGGACAGCTTCTTTCTTTGACCGTTACTCCCCAGCCAAGTGTTACTTATTTATGGCAAGGGCCCGCTGGATTTAGTGCTACTGGAAGTGCCGTTTCTAGAAGACTAGAGCGTGATAATGAGGCAGGGATTTATACTTTGTTAGCTATAGCTGGGGGATGTACAAGTGAGCCGCAAACCATAGCTATACGCCTATTACCTTCTCCCGCTTTACCACAAGTGACTAATAACGGTCCGGTATGTAGCGGTAACACTGCTAGTTTTAGAATTCAAAATTATATACAAAATGTCGAATATATTTGGGCAGGACCTGCCGGTTTTGCTTTTACAAGTTCTCAACCTAGTTTGAGCTTGAGTGACGTAACAATTCAGCAGGCAGGTGTGTATTCAATAGTGGCCGTAGGAGGAGGATGTACCTCAGCAGTAGCTACAAGCTCCTTGGCTGTGAAGTTGGCGCCTCCTCTACCGCTAATTTCTCACAATGCTCCCATCTGTGCAGGGCAGAACCTATTGCTAACTGCTTATCCCGATAACCTACAAGGCTATATTTGGTTAACTCCCTCGGGGCAAGGAATACGTTCGGTCTTACCTAATTTCAGTTTGCCGAATGTAAGTACCCAGCAGAGTGGTATTTATCAAGTAGCGGCAGTGCAAGCTGGTTGCACCTCGGCCTTTGCCAGTGCAAGTATTGAAGTAATGCCTGTTTCTGAACCACCCGCTCTCTCTTCTAATGGCCCTATTTGTACTCAACAGATTTTAGAACTTACTGCAATTTCCTCACAGCCGGGTACCATTTTCTGGAACGGACCCAATCACTTTACGGCTACTGGCGCTACTGTTCAAAGGGTAGCCAACACTATTTTAGAGGGGGGAGTATATTCCGCATTTGTGGTTTCTGGTAGTTGTACAAGTAGAACAGCAAGTATAAATGTAGAGGTGCATCCTGTTCCTTCTGCACCCGTAATTAGCATGGAAGGGCCTTTATGCCCAGGAGGTACAGTTACTTTAATTGCTAGAGGTGTACCAGGCTCTAGCTATCATTGGAGTGGGCCCAACAATTTTATTGCCGAAGGAAGCACTATTAACGTTCCCCTTGATGGTGCATGGAGGTCGGGTAATTATAGTGTGGTAGCAATTTTAGGCAATTGTTCTTCCGAGGTAGCAGTGCAAGCTATTAGGGTAGAGGAATTACTTTTTATGCCTATAATAGAAAGTAATGCTCCGGTTTGTGAAGGACAAGTTTTAGAATTAACGGCGCCTCATATTTCGGGTGCTGAGTATTTGTGGTCAGGGCCTTCCGGCTTTTCAAGTACTCAACGTGATCCTAAAATTAATGTAAGCCGTAGTCACAGTGGTACTTTCTCTGTAATTATTCGTACGCGCCAATGTATTCTTGAACCAATAACAGTAGACGTGTACGTTAAGCCTACACCCCCGGCACCAATTGCATCTTACAATGGACCTATTTGTGAAAATCAAACGCTGCAGCTTTCTGCATCAAACATACCAGGTGCCACTTACGTATGGAATGGTCCCATGGGTTTTAGTAGTACACTTCGTAATCCTACTATCTTGAATCCTACAACGGCGCACTCAGGCAACTATAGTGTATATGCTAATTTGGATGGGTGTGCTTCTCCCGTAAATACTCTCTTAGTTCACGTCAACCCAGGTGTATCAGTTACAACAATTCAGCATAATTCACCCATTTGTGAAGGACAATCTATCTATCTTACTCCTAGCTCTATATTACCAGGCTATACTTACTTATGGCGTGGCCCTAATGGGTTTGTAGCTCATACCCCAAGAGTCGCTCGTCATAACAGCAGCGTTAGAGATGCAGGGGTATATTCTTTGGTTATATCTAATGGTACTTGTTCTTCTCGAGTGATAACTATTACAGTTCATGTGGATAGACTTTCTAGTCCGCCAGTAGTGAGTAGTAATAGTCCGTTGTGTGAGGGGGAAACTTTGCGTCTTACTGCAACTTCTATAGCAGGGGTAAGTTATTTATGGTCGGGTCCATTGGGTTTCAGCAGTACTTTAAATAATCCTACTATTCCAAATGTAACTACTCAACATGCTGGTAATTATCATCTCTTAGCTATACTTGGGGCTTGTACTAGCGAAGCAGCCACGCATCAGGTCCAAGTTCGTTCAATTCCTAGTAGGCTAAATATTACTACAAATGCGCCTATTTGTGAAGGAGGGGCACTGCAAGTACAAGCAACTAGCGTGGAAGGAGTAACTTATCGCTGGAGTGGACCGGCAGGCTTTACTTCTTCTGCAGCAGCATTTATAATTTCTAATGTTAAAACTATTAACAGTGGAACCTATTCGTTGGTAGCAAGTGCTGGCAATTGTGCTTCGCCAGTGCAAACAATAGACATTACCATTCATCCAAGGCCTAATGCTCCTCAATTATCTAGTAGTATTTCGGTTTGTGCCAATCAAAGCTTGCAGCTTTCAGCTATAGCTCCTGCTGGTGTATCATATCATTGGTCAGGACCCAATGGTTTTTCAAGTACTTTGCAATCTCCTTCTATTTCTAATATCAATTTTAGCCATGCAGGCGTATACTCTTTAGTAGTAGCTTATCCTGGTTGTACTTCAGAGGTGGGTGTTCAACAAGTGCAAGTGAAACCTTCTCCGGTTGTTAATCCTCAATTAAGCAAGGTGCAAGCTTGTAGTAGTGAGTCAATTGAACTTACAACTCCTAGCCAGCCAGGTGTTAATTATAGGTGGATAGGGCCAGCTGGTTTTACAGCTACGGGTCCAAGGGCTATTTTAGCTTCGGTATCTGTAAATAATCAAGGCAGTTATTCTCTAGAGGCAGAGTTAGGAGGGTGTACCACTCGTGCAGCTACTCCTGTTCTTAGCGTGGCTTCTACTCCAGATATTAGTAGTGCAACCACTAATTCACCCCTTTGTGAGGGAGGGACTTTAATTTTGCAAACGCCCTCAATTTTAGGTACTCATTATTTGTGGTTGGGGCCCAATGGATATTCTTCTTCTACTTCATTGAGTACGATTTCGGGTGTGAGCTTACGAAATGCAGGTATTTATACTTTGCAAGCTATAGCTAATGGTTGCACTTCTGCTAGAGTGTTTTCTGTTACGGTAACTCCTCAATTGCCGGCTCCACAGGTGCAGGGCGCAACTACAATTTGTCAGGGCCAAGCTCTAAATTTGAGTGTGGAAGCTCCCGAGGATGCAGTTATTTTCTGGAGTGGTCCTTTGGGGTTTGTAGAATCAAGTCGCAGTATTAGTATACCTAATATTTCACAGCAGCAGCAAGGCAATTATTCTGTAATGTTGCTTATCAATGGTTGTTTGACGGCTACAAGAATAATTCCTGTTACTGTTTTGCCCGCTCCAACAATTTTTGCTGCTACAAATTCTAGTATTATTTGCGAAGGAGCTTCGCTAGAATTAACAGCTTCTTTCATATTAGGGGCTACATACCTTTGGACAGGACCTAATGGATTTGTTTCTTCCTTACAAAATCCTATTCTAGAAAATGTAACTGTAGAGCAAGCAGGGCACTATGCTGTTACTGCAGTAGTAAGAGGCTGCACTTCAGAAATGCAAAGGGTAGTAGTAAATGTGCAAAAACTTCCTGAATTAAGAATTGTAAATCCTGGACCTGTTTGCAAGGGGAGTCGCTTAATCTTAAGTGCTTCTTCTGCTGAGGGAGCGAGTTATTTATGGCGAGGTCCAGCTAATTTTGTAAGTAATCAGTCCTTCATTTTATTTAACTCTGTTGAAGAAAGTGCAGTAGGAGTTTATAGCGTTATGGCCATTCAAAATGGCTGTACTTCTGCGGTAGCTACTACAGAGGTGCAATTTTTAGATTCTCCAGCTTTTAGTTCTATCCACTCTAATGCTCCTATTTGTAGTGGTAATACTTTACATCTTTCTGTGCCTTATCAGCCTAATATTACCTATCAGTGGAGTGGACCCAATAATTTTAGAGCTTCGCAAGCCGCTGTAAGTATTCCTAATATTTCTACTCTGTATCAGGGTAGGTATACAGTTACTTTAAGTACAGGTAGTTGCGAGGTTAGGCAGCATGTAGATGTGATTGTTTTACCCACACCTACTCTAAATCGAGTTTTTAGCAATAGTCCAGTTTGTGAAGGTCGTATGCTACAGCTTAGCGCAGAAGGCAGTGGTGTTACTTACATTTGGAGTGGGCCGGCGAATTTTAGTTCTATGGGCCAGGTGGCTATTATTGCGAGTGCACAGACAGTACATAGTGGCACTTATTCTGTGGTTGCTATTCAGCAGGGTTGTACTTCAGCACCTGCTACAATTTCAGTAAGGGTGGAATCGGGAGTCGGGTTTGTTTCTGCAGGTTCTAATAGTCCAATTTGTAGTGGTAATACTTTGCTTTTAACTGTAACGCCAGTATTAGGTGCTTCATACAATTGGAGTGGGCCTAATGGTTATTCGTCTCAATCTCAAAATGTGAGTATTCCACGGGCTACTATGCAACATAGCGGCCTATATACGGTTGTAGTAAAAGTAGGAAATTGTAGTTCCGAGCCTGTTACAGTACCTGTATTAGTAAATCATCCGCCGGCTCCACCTTCAGCCACAAGTAATGGTCCAGTTTGTGTAGGGTCTACGCTTCAACTTTCGGCAGAATGGAGAAGTGGAGTACAGTATTTTTGGATAGGACCTAATGGTTTTAGTTCTTCCCTACAGGCACCCTGGGTATTAAATGCACAGACTAATGATGCAGGTATTTATACAGTAACTGCCATTCAAAATGGCTGTACTTCTGCACCTACTTTTGTGATGGTAGAAGTAAGAAATTGTAATAGAGACTGTATGGCTCCTTCTGTGATTACTGTATCGCGTATAAGTCATAATACGGCTACAGTACAATGGCAAGCTCCTAGTGGGAATCTGAATCCTGTTTGTTATCATTTGAGGTTTGGGCCTATTGAGGTGCCCCAAGAGAGTTGGGAAACTTTATTAGTTCCTGCTTCTTCAACTATTGTTACTTTGCCCAATTTAATGCCGGGGGTAGAATATGGGGCGCAAATTCGTTCTAATTGTTCTCAATGTTCTCCTTTAGGGGGAAATGTGAGCGGCTGGTCGAATATTGTTCAGTTTACTACATTGATGGCACGTCAGGTATCTTCTTCAATGAATTGGCAAAGTAGTGTTTATCCTAATCCTAATAAAGGTAAGTTTGAGTTAAATCTCAGTACTTCTCGGGCAGGGAATGCATATTTACAGCTAATTGATGTGAATGGAGAAGAAGTGTATAATGAAAGTTTTGTGGTTACTGAAGGAGATAATATTAAACTCATGAATATGGAAGGGTTAGCACCAGGGGTGTATACTTTAATACTTAAACATTTAGGGGAGAGTAATTACATTCGGTTAATTATCTACTAAGCTTTTAGGGTATTTTTGATAGATATTTTTGATAGAAAAGCTCCTAATGAATTTTAGGAGCTTTTCTATTTTTTTAGAAGTCATTATGTATTTAGGACTTAAGATTGATGAAAAGACTTTAAAGGGATGGCTCTAATCATGAATTATGTAATTTTATCGTGAATTTTTGTACAAATATTGTGAATTTCATAAGTTTGTGTTTACAATAAAAAAATTACAGGGCATCTACTATGATTAAATACTTAAAACTACTTTTGGGGGCATTAATGATAACATATTTCCCTTTTGTATTAATAGCGCAAGAGGGTACAAGTACAGAAGCATCCCCCAAAAAATCAAAAAAAGAAAAGAGCCTTAGTGAGCAAGATATAAAAAGACTGATTCGGCAGGGCGATAAGCGATTTTTTAACCGTGAAATGGTAAAAGCTACGGAACTTTATAGAAAAGCTTTTGATGCCAATAGTAATAATTTTTATTTAGCCTATCGTATCGGGAGGTGTATGTGGTACCGCGGTGAGCCAGATTCTGCCAAAGATTACTATGAACACGCACTGCAAGTAGACCCTAATGGTAATGATACTCTTTATTATGATTTAGGTATAGCGCTGAAGAAGCTAGGAATGTACAGTGAGTCTAAGGGAGCTTTTAAAGAGTTTATTCGGCGTTGTGATGAAAAAGGTATTAAAGACGAATTTTACACAGATGCTAAAAATGAGATAGAGGCTTGCGACGTGGCAATAGAGCTTATGAAAAAAGATCCAGAATATGAGGTGCAAAATGTTTCTTTTAATTCCTTTTTGCCCAATGAAGAAAAAGAAAGGCTTAATGATATTAACTTAGAACATCGTGATTTTAACCCTGTATTTTGGCCTACAAAGGCGGATTCATTTTTAATTTTTACTACCCATCGTAAAAAAAATAGAGGTCGTAAGCGTTATCCCTTCACGGGGGAAAAGTTCAGTGATCTTTGGTATGCTAAAATGGAAACAGATAGTACTTTTGGCAAGTTAGAGAATATGGGTAGAAAAATTAATACTAAAGCTAATGATGGGGCAGCTTGTTTGGATCCTTCGGGCACAGTAATGTATTACTCTATTTGTGGCGGCGGAAAGTATAAAAAATATTATGGGTGCAGTATCTATATGTCTGAGTATAATGAAGAGACTAAGAAGTGGTCTAAATTTAGAAAAGTGGAGGGGGTGAATGGAACAACTACAGTAGTGGTGAATAGCCGAGGAAAAACTAAGAAGGTGCCTACTTATGATACTCAGCCTTGCCTTACTCCAGACGGTAATACGATGTACTTTGTTTCTAAGAGAGAAGGAGGGCAAGGGGGGCATGATATATGGTATTCTCAAAAATCGGGTTCGGGTTGGTCGGAACCTAAAAATGCAGGCCCTGTTATTAATACTGAATTTGATGAATTATTTCCTTCTATTGGTCCGGATGGTAAAAGTATTTATTTTTCTTCTGATGGACATAAGGTTAGCTATGGTTCATTAGATATTTATAAAGCAGAGGGGCAGTTAGATACTTGGTCGGAGCCGCAAAATTTAGGCTATCCTTTAAATACTAGCTTCGATGATTATTCTTTGCTTTGGATAATTCAAGATTCAATAGGCTTTTTAGCTTCTGATAGAAAGTATGATAAGGGTAGCCAAGGAAAAATTCCTAGCTATGGACATGATGATATATGGAGAGTTAAGAAGTTACCTAAGTGCAAGGATGTGAAATTGACTGCCCATGGTAGAATTCGAGATAGAGATTCTAAGCAAGTAATTCCTTTCGCAACCGTTACTCTCTACAAAGTATTAGCCGATAAAAAGATACAGCCTGTTGATACCTTCAAAACTTCTCAAAATGGGTATTATGAATTTAGTTTAGAAATAAATACTGATTATAAGTTAGTAGGAAATGCGCCTGAATATTTGGCTAATGAGGTTTTTGTTTCTACCAAAGATTTACCCAAATGTAAAGATGCGGAACTGGAGGCAGATATAGATATTTTCTTAGAAGGTATTGAGATTGATAAGCCTATTGTATTGCAAAATATTTATTATGATTTTGATAAAGCAGATTTACGTCCAGAGTCAATTGCTGAACTTGATAAATTATTAAAGCTTTTAAATGATAATCCGACTATTGTTATTCAAATAGGTTCCCATACGGATACTAATGGTACGGAGCGCTACAACATTAAGCTTTCGGATAGGAGGGCGAAATCTGTAGTGGATTACTTGCGGCAAAAAGGAATTCCTAAAGAAAGGCTTTTTTCATTTGGGTTTGGAGAGTCTGATCCTATGGTTTATCCTGAGTTATCTGATGCTGATGAGCAGGCGAATCGAAGAACAGAATTCCGAATTAAGTCTATGGACTATAATCCAAGTGGAAAAGCACAATAAATTGATTAATTTTTGTCTTTGCAAAGCCCTCTTGCTGGAAAAGAGGGCTATTTATTTAGGTAACAAGGCATTCCAAGAATAAAACTACTTATTTGTTTGAAATGTTTTTTATTTGAAATATTTATATTTACCTAATCATAAACTACTTTTTATATATACTATGGCACATCATGATTTTATTGAATATCCACAGCCGCAGCAGGATGATACTCAATATGAATTTAGTGCGGAAGAATTGGCTGCTATTCAAAAACATATTGCAAAATATCCAGATAAAACCTCGGCGGTTATGCCTGCTCTGTGGATTGCTCAAGAAAAATATGGTTGGTTACCGCAGGGGGCTATTAAGTTAGTGGCGGATACTTTAGGTCTTTCTTTTGCGCATGTGTACGGGGTAGCCACTTTTTATACTATGTACCTTAAGGAGTATAAAGCCAAACATTTGGTGGAAATTTGTACTTGTTTTTCTTGCGGAGAATGTGGCGGTGAAGAGCTATTTGCTTTTGCTAAAAAGTACTTACACCTAGACGAAGAGGGAGTATCACCCGATAAGCTTTTTTGGGTACGTGAGGCGGAATGCTTAGGTGCATGTGATACCGCACCAGTAGTTCAAATTAATAACCGCCGAATGCGTTTTAATTGCGATGAAAAATTATTTATGCAAATTATTGAAGATTTAAAGGCGGGAAAAGAAATTCCCTTTATCTCTGTGCCCTTATCTAAACAATAAGAATGTTTCGTTCTTTTTCACTTTCTGATTTTCATCCAGCCATCTTACTTCTGGAAGATGGCTCTTTTTTTGAAGGTTTTGCAGTTGGGAGAATTGGCACCACGGTGGGTGAAATATGTTTTAATACCGGAATGACAGGCTACCAAGAAATATTTACTGATCCCTCCTACTATGGCCAAATTCTTATTACTACCCATTGTCATATTGGAAATTATGGAACGAATTTGTTTGAATCGGAAAGCGACGGCTGTAAAATAGCAGGTCTAATTTGTAAAAATTTTTCTTTTCAAGCTTCGGGCTCGTATGTGCATCAAATGTTACAAGATTTTTTGGAGTATAGTGGTGTAGTAGCAATTGGGGGAATTGATACTCGGGCTTTGGTTCGAAAAATTAGGTGCCAAGGGGTTATGAATGCTATAATAAGTTCGGAAATCTTGGATATTCAACAACTTCGTTTTCTCCTAGCGGATGCGCCTTCCATGGAAGGTAGGGAATTAGCTACGCAAGTATCTACTCCGAAGCCCTACTTTGTAGAAGCTATAGAAACGGAGAAATACAAAGTAGCAGTAATAGATTTTGGGGTTAAAAAAAGTATTCTTCAAAATTTGGCGATAAGAGGCTGCAAATGTTGTGTTTTTCCCGCTGATACAAGTTTGCAAAAAATTTTGCAGTTTGAACCCGATGGCATTGTTTTGAGCAATGGGCCGGGAGATCCAGCTTCTATGGGTTATGCTGTTTCAATGGTTCGCCGCTTACTTGTTTATTCTTTCCCTATCATGGGAATTTGTTTAGGGCATCAAATTTTAGCGTTAGCTTTGGGTGCTCAAACCTACAAAATGCATTTTGGACATAGAGGCCTCAACCATCCTGTAATCAATCTAAAAACTACTAAAGCTGAGATTACTTCTCAAAATCACGGATTTGCTATAGAGCCCCAGTCTATTAAGAAGTTGGATTCTATTATCGCTATTACCCATATTAATCTTAATGATAAATCAATAGAAGGAATTGAGCACAAAGAAAAACCTTGGTTTTCGATACAATACCACCCTGAGGCTTCGCCAGGAACTCATGATAGTAATTATTTATTTCAGCAATTTGTTGATTGGCTAAATTAACTAAGTACTGAATTTATCTTTATTTATCTTCGTAATTCGCGGTGCACTCCCGTAATTATCCTATCATATTGATTTTGGAATATATTTGTAACCAATTTAACTTTTTTCTTGTTTTTATTGTAAATAATAAATAGATTTTCCTTATGATACAAGAGTGGAGAAATTATAAAAAAGTAATATTACCTGATATACCTAATCTTCGCGATATAGATATTTATATTAAAAATGGTGGTTACCAGGCATGGAAGGAGGTGGTAGGGGGTAAGTGGGAGCGAAAAGAGATTATTGAGATGGTAAAAAGCGCCAACATTAGGGGGCGAGGAGGAGCAGGTTTTAATGCTGGTTTGAAGTGGTCTTTTATGCCTCCTAAGAAAGAGGGGGTGCCTAGGTATTTAGCCTGTAATGGAGATGAGTCTGAGCCGGGCACTTGCAAAGATAGAAGGATCTTTGAATTTAACCCGCACCTATTCATAGAGGGAGCTCTTATTGCATGCTATGCTATGGAGATGGACGCTGCCTATGTTTATATTCGAGGAGAGTATGCAGATTGGATTGATATGATGCAAGCTGCAATAGACCAAGCTTATGAAAAAGGTTTTATTGGAAAAAATATTTTAGGTACTGGCATAAATATAGAGATGCATATTCATAAAGGAGCAGGGGCTTATATTTGTGGAGAAGAAACTTCTCTAATGGAATCTTTAGAGGGTAAAAGGCCTTATCCGCGCTCTAAGCCCCCCTTTCCAGCGCAATATGGGCTTTGGGGAAAACCTACTACTATTAATAATATTGAAACACTTGCTTGTGTTCCTTTGGTTATTAAGAACGGTCCTGAGTGGTTCAAAAGTATAGGCGCACCCGACCATCCTGGTCCTATTCTTTATGGTATTTCAGGGCATGTTAATAAGCCGGGAGTTTATGAATATCCAACAGGGATGAAAATTACCGATTTAATATACGAGGTAGCCGGCGGTATTCGAAATGGCAAAAAACTGAAAGCGGTAGTGCCAGGTGGCTCCTCGGTACCTATATTGCGAGCGGACGAAATTGAAGGAATTACAATGAACGCGGCTTCTTTAGCTAAGGTAGGTACCTTTTTAGGAACCGCAGGCATGTGCGTTTTGGACGAAGATACTGATATTGTGAAATTTTTGTATCGTATTACTCGCTTTTATGACCATGAGTCCTGTGGTCAGTGTACTCCTTGCCGAGAGGGTACGGGTTGGCTTCGCAAGTTAGTAGGCCGTTTTATGACAGGGGACGCTACAATGCGAGACTTAGACCTCTTGCTAGATTTATGTGATAATATGGAGGGGCGCACCGTTTGTGCATTAGCAGATGCTGCTGCTTGGCCTGTTCGAAATACAATTTTACGTTTTCGTCAAGATTTTGAAAAGCGTGTTAGACCTACAGCTATCCTTGTTAATGCCTAAATTTAGTTAACTTTTTCAATCCTTCGTCTAATTTTATTGCACTATGGATAAACATAGTTATCTTAGTAATGCTGATACCCAGTATATAGAGCAACTTTACGAAGTTTATTTACAGAACCCAAGTAGCATAGATATTTCTTGGCAAAAGTTTTTTGAAGGTTTTGAATTTGCTACGTCTTACCTTAATAAAGATTCTTCTTTTGCTTTAAGAGTTTCTGCAGATAGTTCCAAAGTTGCTAAAGAGTTTGCGGTTATTAATTTAATAAATGCATATCGTTCTAGGGGGCATTTATACGCAAAGGTAAATCCTATTTTGCCTAACCCTGAGCATAGAGAAACTTTGGCATACACCAATTTTGGTTTGGAAGAATCAGATTTGCGGGAAACTTTTTTGGCGGGTAATGAAGTGGGCTTAGGACCTGCTACTTTGCAGGAGATTATAAATTTTTTGGAGACCATATATTGCCAACATATTGGAATTGAATACAAATACATACGCGATCCCGAAAAAGTTAAATGGATAGAAAATAAAATTGAAAGAGGTAATCTTTCCCCTACTTACAATAATGAAGAAAAAAATATGATTCTTCGTAAGTTAGGGCAGGCTTCCTCCTTTGAAAACTTCTTACACAGAAAGTTTGTAGGGCAGAAAAGATTTTCTTTAGAGGGAGCAGAATCTATTATTCCGGCTCTAGAAGCAATTATTGAGCAGGGGGCGGAGTTAGGTGTCCAAGAATTTACAATTGGCATGGCGCATCGCGGAAGGCTAAATGTTCTTACCAATATTTTGCAGAAAGAATATGATGCGGTTTTTGGTGAATTCACAGGCAAAGGAATTGCTAATAGTGAATTTGATGGTGATGTGAAATACCACTTGGGGTATTCAAGTGATCGAATTCTCAAAAATGGTAAGAAAGTACACATGAGCTTGGCACCCAATCCTTCGCACCTGGAGGCAGTGGTACCTGTTTTGTTAGGGATTACTCGTGCAAAGATGGAAAATATATATGATAGTGATAATAGTAGAATATGTCCTATTTTGATACATGGGGATGCTTCTCTATCGGGGCAAGGAGTAGTATATGAGGCAATTCAAATGTCTAAATTACCAGGATACGAGGTGGGGGGAAGTGTACATATTGTTATTAATAACCAAGTAGGTTTTACTACTAATCCTGCCGACGGACGTTCGAGTACTTACTGCACAGACGTGGGAAAAGTAACCTTAAGTCCTGTTTTTCATGTTAACGGCGATGATCCCGAAGCAGTAGTGTATGTAGCCAAATTGGCCATGGAATTTCGTCAGCAGTTTAAAACCGATGTATTCATCGACTTAGTTTGTTACCGTAAGTACGGACATAATGAGGGGGATGAGCCGCGTTATACGCAGCCTATTTTATATAATGCTATAGCAAAACATATTTCTCCATTTGAGGTATATTCTCGAAAGTTATTGCAGCAAAATGTAATTACTCCCCAAAGTTTAGAGCAATTACAAAAAGAGTTAAACGACTATTTGGATAAAGAATGGGAAGAATGCAAGGTAAATGAGTATGAACTGGAAACGGAACCTAAAAGGTTGTGGAGTGGAATACAATTCTATAAAGATCATGAACTAGAACCTAACCCCGATACCAAAGTTACCCCTGATGTTATACACCTTATTGCTGAGCGAATTTCTCGGGTACCCGAAAACTTTAAGATTCACAAAAACTTAGAAAAATTGCTTAAAGATAGGCTAGATATGGTAAAACAAACTAATAAGATTGATTGGGGCATGGCCGAGCATCTAGCCTATGGTTCTTTAATTTTGGAGGGGTATAATGTACGCATTTCAGGGCAAGACGTAGAAAGGGGCACTTTCTCTCATAGACATGCTGTGCTTAAAGATATTGAGACTGAGGAAAAGTATGTTCCCCTCAATAATTTGAAAGAAGACCAGAGGGCAAAGCTTAAAATATACAACTCTTTGCTTTCGGAATTTGGAGTAATGGGTTTTGAGCTAGGTTATGCGTATTCTGCTCCATATACTCTTACCATTTGGGAAGCGCAGTTTGGTGATTTTGCTAATGGTGCCCAAATTATCATTGATCAATTTTTAAGTGCAGGTAAAACCAAATGGCAAAGATTGTGTGGATTAACCCTTCTTTTGCCACATGGCTATGAGGGCCAAGGGCCTGAACATTCTAGTGCTCGCCCTGAGCGTTTTCTTGCTCTGTGTGCTGAAAATAATATGTATGTTTGTAATTTCACTAAGCCTGCTAATTTATTTCATGCCTTTCGTAGGCAAATTCATAGTAATACTCGGCGTCCTCTAGTAGTATTTACACCCAAAAGTCTTCTACGGCACCCTCTGTGTGTTTCTTCCATGGAAGAATTTACACAACAAGGACTGCAGGAGGTATATGACGATGTGCTAGCCAATCCTAAAAAAGTACAACGAGTTATTTTCTGCACGGGTAAGATTTACTACGACTTGCATGCTCGCAGAGAAAAACAAAACTTAGAAGAAGTGGCTCTTATTCGTCTAGAGCAGCTCTATCCATTTCCTGCCGATCAGCTTCATGAAATAATAAAGAAATACAAAAAGGTTAAATCTTTTGTTTGGGCGCAGGAGGAACCTGAGAACATGGGTTATTGGTCCTTTATACTTAGGAAGTTCAAGGAAGTGGAATTGGAGCTAGTGGCTAGGAAAGAATCTGCCAGTCCTGCCACAGGGAGTTCTTCTATACATGCTTTGCAGCAGGAAGAAATTATTACGAGGGCTCTTTGGGTAGAAGAAAAGGTAAAAATATAATATAACTAATATGTTACTTGAAGTAAAAGTTCCTAGCCCGGGTGAGTCGGTTACAGAGGTGACCATAGAAACTTGGTATAAAAAAACGGGTGATTATGTAAAAAAAGATGAACACCTGGCAGATATTCAGTCGGATAAAGCAATGCTAGCCTTATATGCGGAGGAAGCGGGTATATTAAATATTTTAGTAGAGGCAGGTAGTACCGTAGCAGTAGGTACTGTAGTCTGTACGATAGATACTGCTGCCCAGCCACAAGTTTCACAACCTACGATATCTGCACCTGCTGCATCTGCTACTGTGCAAGATAAGGGTAAAGAGCAATCAACTTCGGCAGTAACCTCTTCAGCTACTACGGAAAGTTATGCTAAAGGGTGGGCTTCCCCGGCTGCAGAAAAATTAATTGTTGAAAAGCAATTAAACAAAGAGACAATTATTGGCACAGGTCTAGGAGGTAGAATTACTAAAGCCGATGTGGTACAAGCTCTTGCTCAGCAGCCGGCAATTGCTTCGGCGCCGAGGGTGGAAAGAAAACCTGAAGTTAGTGTACCGGCAGCCTCTGTAGCCCCCTCAGTTGATGGCCGTAGTACTCGCATAGAAAAAATCAGTCAACTTCGTAAAACTTTAGCGCATAGGCTAGTTTCTGTTAAAAATGAAACCGCTATGCTTACTACCTTTAACGAGGTAGACCTAAGCGCTATTGTTGAAATTCGAAAGAAATATAAAGAAAGATTTCAGCAGGTCCATGAGGTAGGCCTTGGATTTATGTCTTTCTTTGCTAAGGCCTGCTGTTATGCGTTAAAAGAGTTTCCCCAAGTCAATGCTTACTTTTTAGGCGATAGTATAGAGTATCATGATTATGTGGATATGGGTATTGCGGTGAGTACTGATAGAGGGCTGGTTGTACCTGTTATCCGAAACGCTGAAACCTTATCCCTAGCTGAAATTGAAGCTAAAATAGTGGAGCTTGCTAATAAGGCGAGAAAAAATCAAATTACTATTCAAGAAATGACAGGAGGTACTTTTACCATTACTAATGGAGGCGTATTTGGCTCCCTAATGTCTACTCCTATTTTAAATCCCCCTCAAAGTGCAATTCTTGGAATGCATAAAGTACAAGAACGTCCGGTCGTAGTAAATGGTGAAATTCAAATTCGACCTATGATGTACGTTGCTTTATCTTACGACCACCGTATCATTGATGGCAAAGAATCTGTTAGCTTTTTGGTGAGGGTAAAAGAATATTTGGAAGATCCCATTCGACTTTTACTTAATGTATAGTTCTATATTTACGTCTAATGTTTGAAGCAAAGAAAGGATGAGAAAAATATTTCTTCTCATCCTTTCTTATTTTTATTACCTAAGTTTTATTTGTATAAATTATATCCAAAGTTTTTATATTTATAGAATAGCTATCTATTTCTTCAAATAAATTACAGTTAACATGGTGCGCCTACTTTCTCACTTAATAGTGTTGTTTTTAGCTTGGTTTTTCCTAACTACTTGTGGGTTACAAAGGACAGCTATTCGCAAAACGAATTTCGAAGAAGAAATTGATCTTTTTCAGAATTTAACTTTTGATTTTAATCGTCCTATGGTTTCGACTGCTGAGTTAGGCAAGTGGGATACTACTCCTTACTTACATTTTAAGCCCCAAGTACCAGGACGCTTTCAATGGGCTTCTCCTACGAAATTGATTTTTTCGCCTGCCTATGGTTTTGAAGCAAGTACTTTATACGAGGCTCAAGTGAATAGTGCAGCATTTAAACGCATAGAGCCCAAATATCCTATTGAAGAGCAGATATTTACCTTTCATACACCCTACCTGCAGCCCTTGGCAGTATATCCTTTTTGGTACGAAGAAAATAATACTTTTCGTGTAGGCGCCAAGATAGTATTTAATTATTTAGTAGAACCGTTCCGGCTGCAACCCCTTGTTACTCTGCAGTTAGGCAAAGATAGGTATAAATCTGTAGCTCTTAGTCAAAGCTCAGCCAAGGCGATAGATTTAGTTTTTCCCAACGTTACCCTTAGTGGAGAAGAGAGTGTAATGCTTAACTTTGTTATTGCTGCAGGCTTAGAGTGTAAAGGAAGTAATTTCCGCACCCCAGAACCCTTTCATTTTAGTTTACCTTTAGAAGTAAGCAGGCGAGTGGTGATTTATGAAGCTATAGTAGAGCCTACAGAAAATGGTGAAATGCAGATTAACGTGATTGCTTCTCAAGCTCTTAGAGAAGATTCAAAAAATATCCAATTATTAGAAAAGCCCTACTCAGCTTATTACTATTACTACGATTCTACTTTTGTTCCGATAAATATACACCCTACTCCCACAGGCGCTCTAATTACTGTATCATTACAACCCAATTTAGACTATGAACTTCTTATCCGAAAAGGAACCCAGGGAATAATAGGAGAAGTTGCAGAATTATTTTCAGTACCTATTCAAGCAGGTCCTGCTCTTCCTTCTATTACTTTTACAGACCCTAATGCAAAAGTGCTTAGTAGCCAAGGGAGTAGGAGTATAAGCATAAAAATTAGTGGGGTGGACGAATTTAACGTAAGAATTGCTAAAATTTATGAAAATAACCTTTTGCAATTTTTGAAGCGTGGTTTAACATGGGGATACTACTGGGATAACATTACTTATCGTTCTTTTGAATATGTCGAATGGGATATAGAAGGGTTAGGAGATGTTGTTTATGAAAAAGTTTATCACCTGAGCGACTTGCCTAAAGTGGCTAATTCGCAAGAGCGTATTTTGGAAATTGATGAGTTGGAGAAAAATAAACAATACAGGGGAATATATATAATACAAGTAGTAGCAAAAGACCAATACTGGATTCGCGCTACTAAAGAGTTGGTTTTAAGCGATATCGGGCTTATTGCTCATAAGGGTAAGACTAAATTGTGGATCTCAGCACAGTCGCTACTCACTGCTTTACCTATTCCAGGGGTTAAAATTCAGCTTATTAGTACTAACAATCAAATTATAGGTTCAGCTACAACAAAAGCTGATGGAATTGCTATTATGCCTTTGCCAGATAGTGCTACTACAGGCTTTCATCCTGCCCTTATAACTGCCTCTTTTGAGAGGGAATTAAGTTACCTCGATTTGACTAAAAACCGGGTAGAAACATCCCGCTTCCCTGTAGAAGGAAAATTTTTAGTTCACCCCGAATATGATGCTTATATCTATGGAGATAGAACAATCTATCGTCCTGGAGAAAAAGTAAATATAAATATTTTGTGTCGTACCCATCAAAGACAAACACCCGTACATTTACCCTTAGAACTTAAAGTGTATGCACCGGGTAGTAAACTCCTTCAGCAGTTGAAATTTCAACTGAATTCAGAGGGGGCTTATTGCCTGGAATTCGAATTGCCCTCCACAGCAATTACTGGCCAGTATAACATGGAACTTTCTACCCCAAGTGGAAAATTACTTCAAACCTATAGTATTTTAGTAGAGGAATTTACTCCAGATAAAATAAAATTAAACGTAAACTTAGGAAAAAAGCAATATAACGTAGGAGATAAAGTGGAAGCTAAGATTCAAGCAGATTATTTTTGGGGCGGAGCTGCTTCGGGTACCAAAGTGGAAGCTGAACTACAAATAGTGCAGCAGCCGCTAGTAAGTAAAAGTTATTCTAATTATCACTTTCGACTAGAAAAAAGCTTTCCATCTTCTCCTATTCAAACCCAAACTTTCACAGATGAGCAAGGTAACGCTACTCTACATTGGAACCTAGACCCTTCTCTGAAGAACCAGGGACTTTTACAAGGAAAAATTTATACTACATTATTTGATGAATCTGGAAATTTTGTCTCGCAATTCCAAACATTTGATATTTTTTCACAGGAGTACTTTTTAGGAATTCGAAAAACAGACTATTATTTTTCTACAGGTAAAAATATTCCCTTCTCGCTAGTAGCGGTTAATGGTTACGGAGAACGATATTCCTATACAGCGTGGGCAAATATTAAGATTTTATATTATGAGTGGGAAAACGCATTAGAAAGGGTAGAAGGAAATTTACAATATATTGCTAAAGCCAAAACTAAAGTACTACAAGAAAAGCTAGTAGCTCTTCAAAAAGGAGAGGGAGTAATCGAATTCAATCCTATTATGCCAGGGGAGTATGAATTACGTTTATATGTACCGGGTGCGGAAAATTATGTAAGTTATAAATTTTACGCTTATGGATTTAGTACTTTTGCCACAGCTTCCTTTGCTTTACAAAAAGAGGGGAATATAGAAATGGTTGCCAATAAAAGATCTTATCGAGTAGGGGAAGTTGCAAATATTTTAATCAAGGCTCCTTTTGATGGAATCTTAAAGGTTTGCTTGGCAACAGAAGAAATTTTAGATATTCGCACTCTAGAAGTAAAAAACAATGTAGCTGAATTTCGAGTCTCTATTGCCTCTCAACATTTACCTAATGTATATGTTCTTGCTACTCTTATTCGTCCAGTGGAAGTTCAGGCTGCTTACCCTTTAATAGTAGCTAATGGTATCATAAGCCTCAAGGTAGAAGACCCGTTACTAAAATTACCAGTTACCATTATAGCACCTAAAACATCACGTTCTCAGTGTCAAATAACGGTGCAAGTACAAACTGAACCAGGTGCAGAGGTTACATTGGCATGCGTAGACGAAGGAATCCTACAATTAATAGGCCTAGAGCCTCCTAGCGCTTATAATTATTTCTATGCTAAAAAGGCCCTACAAGTAGATTCTTATCATTTTTATGGCTTGTTATTACCTGAGCTGGGCAAAAAGAGATTAAAAAGTACAGGTGGAAGTTCTATGAGTGAAAGTTCTTTAGCACGTAGGCAAAATCCTTTTGGAAATTACAAAAAACCCATTGCTTTTTGGTTCCCTGCTCAAAAAGCTAATGCTAATGGATTAGTCACTTTCGCCTTTACTCTTCCCCAGTTTGCAGGAAGCCTGCGATGTATGGCTATAGCTTATCGTGGACAAAAGATGGGCGATGCTTCTCATTCTATTACTGTAGTAGATCCGTTAGTTCTAAATCTTAATAGTCCTGAATTTCTGTCGCCGGCTGATACACTGGTGTTATCGGTAATTTGTCAAAACACTCTAAATACGGCTGCCCAATATGCTATACAGATAAAAGTATCTTCTCCTCTAAAACTAATTGGCAATAGCAGACAATATATTCACTTACAGCCCAAGGGGCGGCAACCACTTACGTTTCAATTGGTAGCTCAAAGCGTGGGTAAGGGTAATATAGAAGTTTTAGCTACAGGAAATAATACTAATTTCCGGGTGGAGGCACCTATTTCTATTCGCCCCCCTTATCCATTAACTTACGAGACGGGAAGTGGTTATATTGCTGCTGGTGAGAAGTTAAATCTTTCATTTTCTACTTCTTGGATGTTATCTGACTATCAATTAGTAGTTTCCCCCTCGCCACTTGCTCAAGGTTATAGTTTTTTGCGCTCCCTTATTCGTTATCCTTATGGTTGTTTAGAGCAAACAGTGGCAATGGCTTTTCCACAAATTTACTGTTTGCAAGGAAAAGAAAATAGTTTAATAGATGCCTCACTTGCTAGAAAAAATGTTAGTGCAGCTATCAATAAAATTTTAGCCTTACAGTTGAGTGATGGATCATTAGCTTTTTGGCAGGGAGGAGAAGCAGCATCTCCCTGGGCACAGGTTTTTGCTGCTCACTTTTTAACGGAAGCAAAGAAAGCAGGATTTTATGTTCCAGAGGTTGCACTAGATAAATTACTACGTTACCTGGAATCATATGCTAGCCAGATGCCTGAGGTTAAGATAGAAAAAACTGAAAACGGTAAAAATGGTGGAAAGTATACTTACCTTAGCCGAGCCTCAGTGTATGCCCTTTGGGTGTTAGCGGAAAATGGTAAAAAGCCCTTATCTCTGCTAACTCGATATAGAGAAAAACGAAATTTTCTAAGGCCTGAGAGCCAGGTAGTATTAGCTTGTACTTATGGTTTGCTTGGCGATAAAAAAAGCTTTCAAGCACTTTTACCTAAGCCCATTGTATTTACTACTGTTAAGCGAGAGTGGGGGCAAGATTTTGCTTCTCCCCTTCGGGAGAGGTCTTTTGTATATTATGTTTTGGTATCGGTAGAGCCTTTTAATTCTCAATATTTACAGGCAGTAAGGCAGCTAGCTAAAAATTTGCAGCAAGAAAAATTTTTGAATACTCAGGAAGCAGTATTTGGTTTTTTAGCTATACTCAAACTGGCTAATCAGGAAGCTATTAATACGCAGGCACAGGCACAAATTATAACGGGTAATAAAACTTATTCATATTCTGGTAAGGAGCTTAAATTATCTGCTGCTCAGCTTGGTGATAAGGCTCAAATAGTAACCGCTGGTAAAGGAGGGATTTATTATTATTGGGAAAAAAGTGGTATTCCGTCCCAGCAAGAACCCTTAGCTGCCTTGAAAGAAGAAAAAGGAATTCGTATCGAACGACAGTATTTTAATAAAAACGGACAGATAATAAAAGGAAATCAGTTTGTACAAAATGAACTGGTAATAGTACAATTAAAAGTGCAAACTATTTTGGCGCAGTCTATTGATAATGTAGTAATAACGGATCTTATTCCTGCAGGTTTTCAATTAGAAAATCCTAGAGTTCGTCTTTCTAGTAGTTTAAACTGGCTAGTGGAAAATCAAAAAATTCAACATCGGGATTTTCGTGCAGATAGGGTGCACTTTTTCCTTTCAACCTTAGAGAATACTGCTGAGGTATACTACGCAATGCGGGCTACTCAGAGTGGGATTTTTACTCAAGGTGCAGCAAGCGTAGAAGCTATGTATGACCCTGCTTTTTATTCTCAAACTTCTATTAATAAGGTTAAAATTACTACCTATTCGCCTAAAGCATTGTAATAAAACTGTAATACTAATACTGTTGTATTCTTCGAATAGCAGCATATTTGCAGATTCCGTTAATAGGGGGTAAATGTTTGCGCACTTCGATGGTTATCCTGTAGATTTGTGGATAATGACTTTTTATACAGTTACAAATTTTTTGTGAAAGTTCTTCTAGGGTAGATACTGCGTTACTGTTCATTTCTTGAGCCACTAATTGATATAATTGTGAATAATCAACCAAAGAAGAGGGGTTTTTTATAGCTACCCTTAAATGAACCGTGAATTTATTACCTAGCTTTTTTTCTTCGGGGTACATGCCATGAAAGGCATAAAATTCCATTTCTTCTAATATAATCTCTAGCATGTTTTCTTTGAAGAGGGAAGCTAATGCTTTCCACCGTTTTTGCAATTATATTAAATTTATTTTTAACAAAAGTTGTTTTTCAAGTATAATTTCTATATTTAAGGGTTACAAAAGCAGTAGAAATTTCATATGGAAACTTTAGAAAAGAAAGTTACAAGAATTGAAGATAAAGTAAACCCTACTTTTTTCCCCAAGCACCAATTAGCCCTTTACCGCCGACTAGAGACCAAGCATGCTAGGGTGGAAGTGGATGAATCCGACCCCTTAGGAAGTCAAATGATCCTTAATATTGGGCCACAACATCCGGCTACACACGGTGTTTTAAGGGTAGTTACGCAATTGGATGGAGAAAAGATAGCCAAGTGTGTGTTGGATATAGGGTATTTGCACCGAGGTATTGAAAAACTAGCTGAGTATAAAACTTTTCAGGAATTTATGCCTTATACTGATAGAATGGATTATCTTTCTCCCTATTCTAATAACGTAGCTTTATGTACCGCCGTGGAAAAAATTTGTCAAATTGAGGTTCCCGAAAGAGCTCAATATATCCGTACTATTGCTTGCGAACTAGCTAGAATTTCTGCCCACTTGCTTTGGATAGGCACTATGGTAATGGATGCAGGAGCAATTAGTATGTTTATGTATGCCTTTCGTGAAAGAGAGAATTTATATACTATTTTTGATAAACTTACAGGAGTACGTTTTACTGTTAGCCATTGTCGCATTGGGGGGGTTCAATTTGATATTACCGACGAGGTAATTTCTATGATCCGCAATTTTATCAAGAATTTTAGAAAGGAATTGGCAGGCTGGAAGAAATTTTTGAATCGGAATGCCATTTGGCTCAACCGTAATATTGGTATTGGAGTAGTTACTAAAGAAGAGGCTATTGCTTATGGGTTCACGGGGCCTAATCTTCGAGCAAGTGGTGTTCCGCATGATATTCGTATTTTTGAGCCCTACTTAGTTTATGACCAATTGGATTTTGATATTCCTATTCGTACGGAGGGAGATTGTTTGGCGCGCTATTTTGTTCGGCTGGAAGAAATGGAACAAAGCACTCGTATTGTAGAGCAGTGTCTAAATAAGTTACCTAAAGGACCTATTCGTACAGATGATGCTAAAAAAGCCTATCCTTCTAAAGAGGAAGTATATTATTCAATGGAAGGAATGATTCATGATTTTATGATGACAGACGTAGGAGTCTGCCCCCCAAAGGGGGCTGAAGCTTACCACGCAATTGAGGCTCCCAAAGGGGAATTGGGAATATATATTTACTCCGACGGAACAGGAATACCCTGGCGCCTTAAATTTAAAACTCCCTCTTTTAGTAACTTACAAGTGCTGGAGCGAATGATGGAAGGTTCCATGGTAGCAGATACAGTAGTACTTATTGGCTCTATTGATCCTGTAATGGGCGAAGCAGATAAGTAAGTTCAAAATTCAATTAATACAGTTGCAATTTTTAGTTGTAGGGTAATATTACCCTACAACCTTTCCAAGTTAATACCACTTTATAACTACTGCCGCTTTATTTTTGTAATTCTATGCTTCCCACCTTACAAGGCAAAGGTATTAATTTTATATTTATAGATTTTTTTAGAAATATCTACATTTTGTATTGAAATACATTTTTTTAGTAGGTTTATGCCGTTGTTAGGTCTACTACTTTACTTATTGTTTCTACCCACAAGCTCTTCCTTTTCTCAAATTCGTGTATTTCAAGATAAAACCCCTGAGCAGTTGGTACGGGATATTTTTTTAGGTAATGGTGTAAGGGTGTTTAATATTCGGTATAGCGGCGCAGACTCAGCAATAGGCTACTATTTGCGTGACCCTTCAGCTCCTAATCTAATTTTTGCTAAGGGAATTATTCTTTCCACAGGCAATGCAAAACATGCAGAAGGACCTAATACTAATTATAACCATACTGATTCTATTCCGGGCGCTAGTACCATAAACGGTATGCCCCAAGATCCTCTCCTTTCTGCCATTGTAGGGGATTCTACTCGTGATGCTGCTATTTTAGAATTTGATTTTATTCCTACTTCAGATACTATTCGTTTTAACTATATTTTTGCTTCCGAAGAATATACAGAGTACGTAGACTGGAATTTTAATGACATCTTTGCTTTCTTTATTTCTGGGCCCGGCATTGCAGGAGTACGCAATATCGCTTTATTGCCTGGTACTCAAACACCCGTGACCATAAAAAACGTAAACCATATTACTAACTCACAATATTATGTAGATAATGAATATAATGGGCCTAATAATCCTGCTCCATTTGATCTTGAATATGATGGATTTACGTTTGATGTTCGTAATAATCGAGCTTTAACAGCTATTGCATATATTCCTGAGCCCTGTCAGGTATACCACTTGCGTATCTCTATTGCTGATGTTTATGATGGTGAGTGGGACTCTGCTGTTTTACTAGAAGCCAATAGTCTTACTTCTGCTACTTATGTTGCTTCTGCTACTCCAGGTATTATGGGAAGAAGAGATTCTGCCATTACCTATGAGGCTTGTAATGGAGATATTACTTTAACTTTTGAACGCCCCTATGCAATAGGGGCGGAAAATATTCCTCTTACCCTAGCAGGAACCGCTAGGAATGGTGTGGACTATACTCTTTCCCGAACTTACATTCAGTTCTTGCCAGGAGTAACTAGAGACCAAATTACAGTGCATGCTTTATTGGATGCTGAAAATGAGGGAATAGAGTCGGTTCATGTGATTTTTCGGTCTCGCTTAATGTGTGAGCCTGAAACTCTGACTTTTTATATTAGTGATGCTCCTACCAGAATTCTTGTTTCGCCTTCACCAGATACTGCCTTTTGTTTTGTTTCAGGAGGGAGACGTCTTACTTATACGGCGCTAGTGCCTCCTGCATTTCAGAATTTTAATTATGAGTGGCGTGTTCCTCCTAATTTAATTTTAGGAGTGGGAAGTACATTTTCTTTTACTGCTAATAGAGATACTACGCTACAGGTAGTTGCTCGAGATAGAGTTTGCAATCTTCCCCCCCTGCAAAAGACTATTAGAGTAAAAGTATATTATGCAGACCGTACTTTACGCCTCAGTTTAGTGGATACAATTCTTTGTTCAAATAGAAATTTCACTTTAACTCCCCGCATAATTCAAAGTGAGAATTTACCGCTTCAATATCAATGGCAGGATGGAACTACGCAAAGAGAAAAAAATATATTTGTTGTACAGGATACCTTTTTTCGCTTGCAAGTGCAGGATATGTGCAGTACGGCGCATGCGGTGGCTCGTTTAAGAGTAGCGCGCATTAGTATTCCTAATGATACAGTGGTTTGTCAAGGTGCTACTCTTACGTTATGGGCGCGTTTATTTCCTTCTAATCTTTCAGCTAATTTTCACTGGCTGGATATATCCAATACTGTTCTAGGCAATACTACTCCTATTTTTATTCGTGCTTCTACTGATAATCGTTATTCAATTCGTTTTGCTACTCCTTACGAATGTTTAAACCGAAGTTTTGGCGTAAGAACTCTTCCTGCTTTAACTGTTGTTTTTCCACAAGATACACAAGTATGTGCAGGCCAAAATTTTACTCGTAAAGTGCAAGCTAGAGGAGGAGATAATCAAACTTTTATCTACGAATGGTATCTACTTAATAATCCTATTACTCCTATTCACACAGGACCTATTTTTTCATATCAATTAAGTCAGGACCAAGCTTTTTTGGTAAAGGTTAGCTCCCCTATTTGCAACACGCAGGAACAATGGCCTTTTTATGTTCGTGTAATTCCACCTAATTTTACTCTTTCTCCTATTCAAGCGTTGGTTAGACTACCCACTTGTCCTAACCGTTGGGTGCCGCTTCGAGTAACAGCTAGAGGTGGGAGTGGTAATTATAGTTATCGTTGGGATAGTAATCCTGCCTTTAATACCGATACATATACTCCATGGATTACCCAAACAAGAGAGGTAGAGGTAGAGGCCACAGATAATTGCATGGTACAAAAGCAAAAGAAAACGCTTACAGCTTTTAGTAATATTGAGGTAAGAGCTCAAAATTTAAATCTTTGTTCTGGGCAAGTAGTTACTTTACAACCTATTATAACGGGCGGCTGTGGAGTCCATACAGTCTCTTGGTTTGATGAGCGCCAAAATTTAATAGCTATTTCTGATATTTTAAGTCTGCTTCCCCAAACAGACCGCAGGGTGATAGTGAAAGTTACCGATACCTGTGGAAGTACAGCATCAGATACTTTTAGAATTACGGTAGCTTCTCCCCTTCGGGTAATTAATCGTTTGCCACGTGATACAACCCTTTGTGTAGGTCAGCCTTTGCAATATACTGTACAAGTAGCGGGAGCAGGTCCTATTCGTTATGTTTGGCAAGATAGTGCAAGTGGGCAGATTTTAAGTAACGAAGCCTCTCTTGTTTTTCAACCCTTGCGGGGTAAAAATGTTTTATACTTGACTATCTCGGATACTTGCTCCACTCTTACCCAAACGTATTATGTTCATGCGGCACCTCGTGATTTGAGGTGGGAGGCCATTTTAGGAGCTTCAGATACGATTCTCTGTATTAATTCTCTAGTCAAATTAAAGGCTTATGTAAGTGGGGGAAGTGGTAATTATCGCTTCAATTGGAGCACAGGTTCAAGTAGAGATTCTGTGCAATTTGTTTTAACGGATACCACCACTATTACCCTTACAGTTACAGATGGCTGCTCTCGCCTAGATACCACCTTGCGATTCTATACTTTAGACGTTACTTACAGCATAGAAGCTTCAGGCGGTATTTATAATAACCCCCAGTATCCGATGGTATTTAAATCTTGTAATGAATATATCAAAATCATTTTTCGACGCTCTGCGGATATAGGGGAGCAGAAGTTTCGAATTTATTTTGAACCAGTATCTTTTCCTATCTCACCTGCTATTGAAGGTTATGATTTTACTATAAATCGAGATACTGTACATTTTCGAGCAGGGTCTTTAATGGACACCCTACTATTAAGCGCTCTTATGAATCCTGATTTAGCTCCTTTAAAGACAGTACGCTTAATATTTGAGCCAAGTAATTGTCAGCGTCTTAAGCAGGAGGTTTATATTTTACCGCCCGATACTTCGGGAATAGCTATTGAAACTAATCTAAATCCTAATAATATATGCGTTCGTCCGGGTGGTACGCCGCTAATAATAGTTGCTTCTGCATTTGGCGGTAGTAACATTGCTCGTTACGAATGGCGTAATCGCAAAGGTGAATTAATAGCCAGCGGAAGTAGAGTTAATTTTTCTATTTTGAGTGATACTGTTTTTTATGTAACAGCTATCGATACAAGTTGTGCTCTTCCTGCCCAAAGAGACTCTGTAAAAGTTAGAGTACTAAATCCAGGTCCACGTTTTCTCTCACTTACTCTAAAAGACACAATTGTTTGTCCAAGAAGTACAATACCTATTTTAGCGGTAGTAAATGGCGAAACTCTTCCTATTAATATTGTTTGGAGTAATGGTACTTCAGGGAATAGAGCTAATTATACTATTCTTTCTGATACCACTATTTGGGCAAGAGCCACGGATCGCTGTTTCCGAGTAGTAGATACAGCGAAAATATATTTAGCTAAACTGAAAACCACAAGAGATACGACTGTTTGTTTTGGTGAGTCCTTGGTACTACAAGCTCAATTCGAGCCTAATTTATCATTGGCATTGCCTATTCAATGGTATTCTGCTGATAACCAACTTTTGCACGTAGGTTCACGTTTTCAATCAACAGCTATTCAAACTACTTATTACATTATAAGAGTGCCAGAGTTGCCCTGTATTGAAGACACAATAAACATCAATGTTCTTCCTTCAATAGAGCTATCAGTGGCTGCTCCACCAGCTATATGCCAAGGCAATACAATCACTCTTAATGCTCAAGGTAGGGGGGGAGACGGTAATTTTATCTGGCAATGGAAAGAGCTGGATACTCAAAATATATTAAGTACAGCTTCTTCGCTTACCTTATCTCCCACTCGAACAACTCGATTATCTGTAGAATTAAAGAATTTGCGGTGTAGCGTTATCCAGTCTGATACTCTTACGATAGTGGTATATCCACGTACTCTTAGTATAGATTCTCTTTTACCTATTACTTCTTTTCCACTTTGCCCTAGCGATACCTTGCGTATTAGAGCTTATGTGAGCGGCGGAAGTGGAAAATATACTTACCGCTGGAATGTAGGGCAACAAATAGATGAGCGTACTATTGCCCTAGTAGTAGCTGAAACTACGCGGGTAACTGTGACTGTGGAAGATAGCTGCCAAAGACTACAAAGTAGTATTGATGTTTGGCCCTACCCTGAACCTAGAGTTCAGCTAAAGGATACTACTGTATGCTCAGGAAGACCTATAACTTTATTGTCTCAAATTGTAGGAGGAGATGGAAATCATCGCTTTACTTGGCAAAATGAAGAGAATATTATATTAGGTACAGAATCTCAATTAAATTATATTCCTTCTAAAGAGGAGACGATTCGTGTGACTATAACTGATGGTTGCAATCGTACTACTTGGGCTCAAAGTAAAATTTCTCTTTTTCCTACTTTTTCTCATAATTTGGCTACGTTGCGCGATACCACTCTTTGCTTAGGTCAATCGGTTACTTATGTCGCTCACGCAAGAGGAGGAGGAAATATTTATTTTCAATGGGTAGATAGTGCTAGCGGAAATTTACTTTCTAAAACGCCAGGAATTAGTCTTACCCCTACTAATAATACTACACTTTTAGTGACTATAAGTGATACCTGTGAGGTAGTAACAAAAGCAATTAAAGTACGAGTAATACCTCCTACTCTTAGTTGGCAGGAGGTTTCACTTACTCCACCTGCCCAAGTAGTTTGTCCAAATTCCGAGGTGACAATTACCGTGGTAGCAAAGGGTGGAAGTGGGAATTACTCATACTTATGGGATAATAATAGCCGGGGTTCAACACAAAAATTTAGAATTACGCATTCTCCTTTTTGGGTAAAAGTTCAGGCTCAAGATGGATGTAATGCAATTGATTCTCTCTTAGAATTTCGTACCTTTTCGCCTTTAGTGTTAGAGCCGCTTTTAGATACTGTAGTTTGTGCGGGTACTAGTTTACAGTATGCTGCTATAGTGCAAGGGGGCGGGGGAAACTATTCTTTCGTGTGGCAGGATAGCGCTAGTAGCCAAGTGTATTCCAGGCAGCCTACTTTATTTTTAAGGCCTACTCAGAGTCAAACGATACAACTTACAGTTCAAGATTCTTGTGGTCAGCGGCAAACGGTTTATGCTAAAGTTAAAGTAAAGCCTACGCCTACTGTAGAATTAATTCCAGATACCTCGATTTGTGCAGGGCAATGTGTACAACTTTCGGCTGCTATAAGTCCGGCGGGGGCTAATTTTCGGTGGAGTCCCTCTAGCTTCTTAGATGACCCTCTAGCCACAAGGCCCATTGCATGTCCTCAGAGAAGTATAACCTATACCCTAAATGCTTTTTGGGAAGATTGTTATGCTTCTCCCGCTGTTGTAAGGGTAGAGGTAAATTCTCCACCTACAGTACGAATAGTTCAAGCTCCTGCGCCTATATGTCGAGGTGATACTACCAATATTATAGCCAGTGTTGTAGGTAGTTCAACTTCTTACCGAGTTTTATGGCAACCTACCTTGGGTTTAGATGATTCTATGGCGATAAGAGTTCGGGTCTCGCCTCCCCAAACAACAGGTTATACTCTTAGGGTAGTAGATGTCAAAGGATGTACTTCTAATACTGTTCAAACTCGTGTTTTAGTACATCCTTTACCGATTGCTGATGCAGGGCCTGATCTAATCTTTTGTGAAGGGGAAAATGGTGTTCAGCTCAAAGGTAAGGGCAGGGGCGGAAATACGAGCCATTATCGTTATGAATGGAGCCCTCCATTAGGGTTAAATAATCCCTATTTGGCAGAGCCATGGGCTTTCCCTAATACGCCTACTGCTGTTTATACTTTAACTGTAGTAAGTATACCCTATGGCTGCAAAAGTCAGAATCGCGATACGCTAAGTACTGTAATAGTTCGAAAAAATCCTCGACCGGTTGCCGATGCAGGAGGTAATGTGGAGGTGTGCTTTGGGAAAAGTGTTTTAATTGGTACACCGGCGCAAGCAGGATATACATATCACTGGACGCCTACTTTAGGCTTGACAGACCCAACCATAGCACAGCCAGGCGCTTCACCTTCTTATACCACTACTTACTATTTACATGTAACTGCAAATGGTTGCCAAAGTACTGCAGATTCTGTTATTGTAAAAGTGAATCGTTTACCTACGGTGCAAGTTCAGTCTACACCTAGTATTTGTCGTGGTGATAGTATTGTACTTTCTGCTATAGTAAGTGGTGATGGACCTTTTACATATTTTTGGCAGCCTTCTGAAGGTTTAGATAATCCTAATTTTCCTACTCCTAAGGCTAGCCCTAGTCAAAGTACTACCTATTCTTTAACTGTAAGTAGCCAGGCAGGATGTCAAAATCAGGTGCCAGCAAGGACTTATTTGGAAGTAATACCCCCCCCTATTATTGCAGCTGATTCTACGAGTAAAGGCCAGGTGGTTATAGAAGCAGGGGGCTCGATAGTTTTACCAGCTAAAGTTAAGGCTTACAATCCTATTATTCGGTGGGAGCCGCAGCTAGGCTTGAATAAGTTTGATATTGTACAGCCAGTCGCAAGCCCGCCTACTTCAATTACTTATACTTTAAATGTGTATACTTCCGCCTGTAAGGCAAAAGATAGTATTCGGGTAGTAGTGGTACGGCCGCTTAAGCTAAAATCAAATTTAGAAGATACAGTAGTTTGTAAAGGAAGCTTTGTCTTATTAAGAACTTTTGTTAATAAACCAATTGAGCGTGTAGAGTGGCGTCCTACTCTAGGTTTATCTAATCCTAACAGTTTAGATACTTGGGCTACACCCCTGGAAACTACTACATATACTGTTGCTGTAACAGCCGACGGCGTAACTAAGGAAAGATATTTTAGGATTCGTGTTTTACCCCAGCCTAAAGCTAAATTTAGTATGAGCTACCCGCAGGGGTGTAATCGCCTAGCAATAAAGTTTAATAATCTTTCAGAAGACGCTATTTTTTATCGTTGGTATTTTGGAGATGGTGCACCCGTAAGCAATGAAGTACATCCTAAGCATATTTATCAACAAAAGGGTAGCTATCAAGTAAAGCTTTGGGCTATGGGTCAGGGAGGTTGCCAGGATTCTACTACAGCGAATGCCGAAGCTTATATAGTCGACTCTTTGGCAATTTGGGTACGAAGTTTGCCTGCAGCTCCAGCGCAGCTTATTGTTCCTGAAAGTCAGGTTTATTTTGAGGGGGGGAGTAATGTTGCAGCGGCTCGCTGGCTTTGGCAAGTAGGAGACGGCACTACTTATAATACTGCTACTTTTTACCACCGCTTTTTAACACCTGGTAGTTTCTATGTTACAGTGGTGGCAGAAGATAATTGGGGATGTAAGATCAGTAACGTACTAGGACCTTATATTGTCACTAATTTACCTATTGAAATTCCTAATATTTTTACTCCTAACGGAGATGGAATAAATGATTCCTGGCAAGTTTTATATTATGGTTCAGAGAGAATTATAGTAGAGGTTTTTGATAGAAATGGAGAGCTTGTCTTTTCAGCAAATGATAGTTTAACTCCATGGGATGGTAATACTAAAAGAGGAGAGCCGGCACCGCCAGGTATTTATTTTTACCGTATTAAAATTGGTAAACAAGAATACAAGGGAACTATTACTCTTTTGCGTTAGAATTATTTATATGCATTAGTATTTGAATAATAGTTGAATAGATTCCTAATGATTTTTGTTTTATATTTGTGATAAATCAATTTGAAAAGCAGAATGCGTAGAATTATCATATTAGTAGCATTTTTAGTATCTGCTCTTTTTACTAAAGCTGACTACTTGTTAATACCCATGGATAAACTCCAAACCGATCACCTTAAAGCATATGGTGTAGCGTACTGGGTATTAGCGCAGGGCGTAGAGGTAGATTGGTTATTGAATTATAGAGGTGGTAGCTTTGCCTTTCGATATGCAAAATCTTTTGTGGATTTGATGCTAGAGAGGGGCGTTCGTTATGAAGTAATTTCTGATAGTAAGTACAATCAAATTTTGGCTTTGTTAGCATCCGAAAGTAATAATATGGATGCTGTAAAGTTAGAAAAGGCGCCTAAGATAGCCGTATATTCTCCTAAGTCGAATCAGCCGTGGGACGATGCTGTAACATTAGTATTAACTTACGCTGAGATACCCTATGACGTGTTGTATGACGAAGAGGTATACCGCGATTCTTTGAGGAAGTACGACTGGCTGCATTTGCATCATGAAGATTTTACAGGCCAATATGGCAAATTTTATGCAAGTTACCATACGCAGGCTTGGTATAAGGAGCAGGTGAAAGAAAATGAAGATATTGCTGCGAGGTTAGGCTTTAGTAAGGTATCAAAATTAAAATTAGCAGTAGCCCAAAAAATTCGTGACTTTTGCTATAACGGGGGCTTTCTCTTTGCAATGTGTTCTGCTACAGATTCTTACGATATTGCTTTGGCTGCCGAAAATACGGATATATGTGATGTAATGTACGATGGAGACCCTATTGACCCTGATTGCCAGCAAAAATTAGATTATAATAAGTGCTTTGCTTTTCATAATTTCACGCTAGAGCTAAATCCTTATGTATACGAGTATTCCGATATTGATGTGACCAATACTCGTAATATTCCTCAAGATATGGACTACTTTCACTTGTTTGAATTCTCTGCAAAGTGGGATCCCGTGCCTACCATGCTTTGTCAAAATCATGAAAATAAAATCAAGGGCTTTATGGGGCAGACTACAGCGTTTCGAAAGTCTTTGATAAAGAAAGACGTACTAATCATGGGAGAGTTAAAAGCAGCAGATGAAGCACGTTATATTCATGGAAATTACGGACGGGGAATGTGGACTTTCTATGGAGGTCATGACCCTGAGGACTATCAGCATTTTGTACATGAGCCTCCCACAGACTTAAGTCTTCATAAAAATAGTGCAGGTTATCGTTTGATATTAAATAATATTTTGTTTCCTGCAGCTAGAAAGAAAAAACAAAAAACTTGATGAAATAAAAATCTATGTAATTTTCATATGTCACTTTCAAGGGAGCCACTTTCGCCGCACGATATAGAGAGTCACTTATCTACCCTAAAGGGGTGGAGTGTAAAAGAAGGAAAGCTTTGCAAAGATTTTAGCTTCAAAGATTTTATTAGTGCCTTTAGCTTTTTGACAAGGGTTGCCCTTTTAGCGGAAAAGATGAATCATCACCCAGAAATATATAATTCTTATAATCGTATAACTTTATCTTTATATACGCACGATAAAAAGGCTATTACAATGTGGGATATACATTTTGCTCAAAGCATTCAAAAGTGGAATGAATGACCGACAACTTAGCGTAAAAGTAGTAAATCGAAGCAAATATGGTTTGCCTGCCAAGCAAACGCCAGGTTCTTCGGGGTATGATTTATTTGCAGACCTTGAAACGCCGCTAGTACTAATGCAGTTAGAAAGGAAATTGATTCCAACAGGGCTTTATGTTGAAATACCTTTAGGGTGGGAAGCTCAAGTTCGTCCGCGTAGTGGTTTGGCCTGGGAAGCAGGTATAACAGTTTTAAATACTCCCGGGACTATAGATGCCGACTATAGGGGAGAAGTTAAAGTTCTACTTATAAATCTGGGCAAAGAGCCCTATACAATAAAACCTGGGCAACGAATAGCACAATTGGTCTTTTGTCCTATTGTTACTTCTGTTCTTTGGGAAACGGTACAAGAGTGCTCGCCCACTATTCGAGGCACAGGAGGACTAGGACATACAGGTGAATAAAAAACTAAATAGTAGATGAATTAGATGAATATTATCATTCCGATGGCAGGCAGTGGCAAACGCCTTAGACCACATACCTTAACTACCCCAAAGCCTTTGTTCCCTATTGCGGGGAAAACTATTGTTGCTAGATTAATAGAAGACCTAACTCGTTTATGGGCAACTAGAATACAGAATGTGGGCTTTATAGTGGGCGATTTTGGTACTGAGGTAGAGAAAAGTTTGATTTCTATTTCGCAAGATTTAGGGCTTACTCCCCATATTTTTTACCAGCGAGAGCCTTTGGGTACGGCGCACGCAGTTTATTGTGCCCAGGAATTACTCGATGACGATGAAGTAGTAATTGCCTTTGCAGATACCCTATTTTCCGTAGAGGACTTGCCTCAAGCGGATGTGGAAGGCGTAATTTGGGTAAAGGAAGTAGAAGATCCGCGAGCATATGGTGTTGTTACGGTGGATGAGCGTAACTATATAACTGCTTTGGTAGAAAAACCTGAAAATTTTGTTTCTAACCTTGCAATAATAGGTATCTACTACCTTAAAAAGGGTAATGTACTCAAAAGTGCTTTGGAATATATTTTTGAAAAGAAAATTAAAACCAAGGGTGAATTTCAGCTTACTGATGCCTTATCTGTACTTTTATCAAAAGGGCTTTCATTTATGCCAGGGAAGGTTCAGCAGTGGTTAGATTGCGGCAATAAGGCTTCCCTTTTGGAAGCAAGTCGGGTAATTTTGAGCCAATTTGGCGAGCAGTCTCATATAGCTGCTTCTGCCACTATCGAAAATAGTTTGGTCCTGCCCCCTTGCTTTATAGGTGCCTATACAAGTATTAAAAATTCAATAGTGGGTCCCTTTGTTAGTATTGGAGAATATGGAATAGTGGAAAATTCTATAGTTCAAGACTCTATTTTTCGTGATCAAGTTTGGGTATCAAATGCACATCTTAATCACAGTATTGTAGGAAATAAAGCTGCTTATCAAGGGCAGCCGCATCAAATTAATTTAGGCGATTATTCTTCAATCAATTAATATTTCTATTGATGAACCACAAAAAAATTTGTACTCCAACCATTTTCATAGCTTTACTAGGTTCCTTCTTGATTTTTATACAGTTGCAGAGTTGGGCGCAAAAAAAAGGAAAAAAAAATGAAAATAAGCTAAACCCCGAAATTGAAGCAAAAGTTAATACAGAATTTATAAAAGGAGTGGTAAAACTAGCACAAGGATATCCAGAGGAGGCTTTACAATCTTTTGAAGAAGTATTAAAAATTGTGCCCAACCATACTGCAAGTATTTATAACATTGCTAGAATTTACACTGAAAAAAAAGATTATGCCCGCGCTCTTCCTTTTGCTCAAAAGGTTATAAAAGCAGATCCCCATAATCTTTGGTATTATTTGCTGTTAGTATCTATACAAGAAAATCAGGGCTTATATCCTCAGGCAGCTCAAACGTTGGAGAAAGCAATTAAAAAGTTTCCAAAAGAGCTAGATTTGCGAATGCAGCTTGCTGAAGTCTTTATCAAGCAAAAAAAATTTAATGCTGCTATAGCTCAGTTAGACTCTATAGAATATCGCTCCGGCATAAATGAAGTATGTAGTTATAGGAAAAAAGATATTTACCTTAATGCACTAGGAAAGCCAGAAAAAGCTATTGAAGAAATTCGCCGCTTAATTAATGCTTCTGCCGAAAATCGCAAGTACTATTACGATATGTACCTTCTTTATCGCAATTTGGGCAGAAGCGACGAAGCTATTCAAACGCTGCAAGAAGTATATCAGAAATATCCTTATGATTCGTGGATAGTTTTTAATCTTTCAGAGTACTATAGGCAGTTGGGTAAGTACGCTGAGCTTGAAAAGCTGATGGAAAAAGCAATGAATGATCCTAATTTTCCGGTAGATGGGCGAGTGCAATATATTTATCAAATGGTAAATATGCATCCCGATAGAATGGCTAGAGCAAAACAAATGACCGTGGAGCTTGTCAAACAATATCCCAAGTCTTCTTCCCCGGTATCTTTATTGGCATATTTGTATGCTATTAATAACCAGTCAGATTCTTCGCGCTTCTTCTACAAGAAGGCTACTATTCTAGAACCCTCTAACCAGTATTCTTGGGAACAATTGCTTAATAAAGATTATGAGTTAGGTAAAAGTAATGAGTTAGTAGAAGATGCTGAAGCTGCCTTAGAGGTGTTTCCCGATCATCCAAGTTTTATTTATTTTTCGGGTTTAGGGCACTATCAAACTAAAAATTACAAAATGGCAGTACAACGTTTTGAAAAATATCTCAAGCATGCTAGTGGCTTGGATGCAAGGAATGAGTCGTTAGTACTATCTCATTTAGGGGATTGTTATCATTATTTAGCACTTTATGAAAAGTCGGATGCAAATTTCAAGAAAGCCCTTGAAAGGGATCCTAATAATGCCCTAGCCCTAAATAATTATGCTTACTTTTTAGCCCTTCGAAAAG
>JANWXU010000027.1 GCA_025057395.1 Bacteroidia bacterium
TAAGAGAAATTGATGTAATTAGTTTTGCTAAGCGAAAAGTTACAAAGTTTTTAAAAGTCTTAAACTTCTTTTCATCGTCGAATAACCTAATAAGTACTGAAAGTCTTTGTTTTCAATTGAAAGATAACTTTATTGACTATATTTTCACAGACCCGCCTTTTGGGAGCAATATTATGTATTCAGAGCTGAATTTTATTTGGGAAAGTTGGCTTAAAGTAAAAACTAATAATAAGCCCGAGGCTATTATAAATAAAACCCAAAATAAAGGCTTAGAAGAGTATTTTGAATTAATGAAGGCTGCTTTTAAGGAATATTACCGTGTACTTAAGCCTGGGAAATGGATGACGGTAGAATTTAGTAACACAAGCGCAGCAATTTGGAATAGCATTCAAAGTGCAATTCAGCGAGCAGGTTTTGTAATAGCAAGCGTGGCTACGTTGGATAAGCAGCAGGGTAGCTTTAAGGCAGTAACTACTCCTACTGCCGTAAAACAAGATTTGATTTTAAGTTGTTACAAGCCTGTAGAAGAAGTAGAAAGAGCAATTTTAGAAAAAACTGGCGCTGACCAAATTCAAATTTTTATAGAAGACTTGCTCAAGCATTTGCCTATTGTGCGGATAGAAAAGGGCGAGGTAGTAGCGGTGGCAGAAAGGCAACCTAAAATTTTATACGATAAGTTGTTGATATATTGTATTAGTCATCAGCGGTATGTTCCTATGGATGCTCGGGAATTTCAGGAATTTTTGAGTTTTCATTTTTATGAGCGGCATGGGTCGTATTATACGGCGGAGCAGGCAAAGGAATACGATGCCATTTTAGCGCAGAGGAATCAAAGTGAGCCTAAGCAAGTAACGCTATTCATTACAAATGAGCAGGAGGCTGTTGCTTGGTTGCAAGCGGAGCTTAAGCAGAAGCCGCAGCGGGTGCAAGATTTATTGCCGCGTTATATGTCGGCATTAGCAACAGATAAGCGGGAGATAATAAGGGAACTACCGGAGATATTGGAAGATAATTTTATTGAGGATTCGGATAATAGGTGGCGTTTGCCACGTGAGGAGGAGAAGGAGGAGTATTTAAGGCGGCGGCGTTCAAAGTTGGGTAAGGAATTTGAGCGTTTGGAGCGGGCTATTGAGAGTGGGGAGCGGCTTAAGCAGGTGCGCAGAGATGTGGTACTCTTTGGTATGGAGCGATACTATGAAACTGAGCAGTGGAATAAAATTTTGAAAATATCTAAAGGCCTGCCCAAAGGTTACGTAGAAGAAGATGAACAGCTATTTATGTATTACGAAATTGCCAAGCAAAACCTAGAAATGGAAGCATTAGCACAGCAGAAGCAAGTTTAGGAAGTATGAAAGTAGCATCATAATAAAAATTGTCGGGCAGCTGTTTCTAAATTAAAATCTAATAAGGCAGGTAAAAAATTATTCACAAAATTGGCGCTACTTTGATAATTTGCACAAGCAAAAGCTTGCAACTTTTTTATACTGCTAATGAAACAGCTGCAATTAGAAGAGCTTGGGCGTTTAAGCGTAGAAGAATACAAAAAACAGCCCAAGAAAGAAATTGTGGTGATTTTGGAAAATGTACGAAGCGGACATAACGTAGGAACAGTTTTTCGTACGGCTGACGCTTTTTTAATTGAAAAGATAATTTTAACAGGATTTACGCCTATTCCGCCGCATGTTGAAATTCAAAAGACTGCTTTGGGAGCCACAGAGGCAGTAGCCTGGGAATATCATGCCGATATTCTAGCTTATATTGAGTCTATTAAACAGCAGGGGTATATAATTATAGCCGTAGAACAAACAGATAGAAGTATTTTACTGCCTACTATTAAGACCCCTCCTAAGAAATGGGCACTTATATTTGGGCACGAAGTAACAGGTATAAGCCAAGCTACTTTAGAGGTTTGTGATTTTGCAATAGAAATTCCACAATACGGAACTAAGCATAGCCTAAATATTAGCGTAGCCGCAGGAATTGTTTTATATACACTTACTCACTTGTAGTATTTAGTATTATACTGGTAATTTTTTGTTGAGCTAGGATTGTAGCTAGGTAGTAAAAGTTTATCGGTCTACTTCGCAAAGGACGATATCTATAGAGCCTAGGATAGCTACCAGGTCGGCTATTAAAACGTTTTGGCAGAGGGCAGGAAGTACACTTAGATTACAAAAGCTAGGACCTCGAGCCTTGCAGCGAAAGGGGATACTTTTTTGGCGTTCTGCAATGAAATAAAAGCCTAATTCGCCTCTAGGGTTTTCGGCACTACTATAAAGTTCCTCTACTTCTGGGCGAATTCGACTAGGGCATAGCGCTCGCGGGTCAAAATCTGGGGAGCGCTTGTGTTTATGCAGTAATACCTCCACACATTGCTCAATGATTTTGACTGACTGCTTAATTTCTTCTACTCGTACTTTATATCTATCCCAACAATCTCCTACGGCGCCCATTTCCCCTTTACCTATAGGAATTTCAAAATCTAATTCTGGATATACCGAATAGCCCTGTACTTTTCTCAAATCATATTTTAAGCCGCTTCCCCTTAAAACCGGACCTGTTACACCGTAATTGATAGCAGTAGTTAAGGGCAATACGCCGATATTAGCCGTGCGAGCAATAAAGATGGGATTTTCAGAGAGCAGAATTTCTAGTTCTCGAATTTTGGGCTTGAAATATTGAGCGAATTCTGCCACGCGCTCTTCGTATTGAGGCGGAAGCTCAAAGAATAGCCCTCCTACCCAGATGTAATTATATAAAAGTCGTGCTCCACTTACCCATTCGAGCAGGTTTAAGATGTGCTCTCGATCTCTTAAGCACCAGAGGAAAGCCGTAACTGCCCCAATATCAATACCGAAGGTTCCGATGGCTAATAAATGGGAAGCGATTCGGTTAAGCTCAGCTACTAGTACTCTTATGTATTCTATTCTTTTAGGAATTTTATCAGTTAAGCCTAGGAGTCGCTCCACGCCCATTACGTAGGCGTGCTCCGAGTTCATGGCGGAAAGATAATCGATACGGTCTACAAAAGGGATGATTTGTTGATAGTCTAGCTTTTCGGCATGTTTTTCAAAACAGCGGTGCATATAGCCTATGTGCGGAACCACTTCTTTTACCACCTCGCCATCTGTAATGAGCTCTAAGCGCAAGACTCCGTGCGTGGAAGGATGCTGCGGACCCATATTAATAACCATTTCTTCGGTAACGAGTCCTTGCGAGGTTTCTGTTTGTTTTTTTCGGGTAATATCAGTTTTGAAGAAGGTATAAAAGAAGTTTTTCATTTGCGGTAATGATAGTTATTAATTAATTAACTCCTAGATAAGGAATTTAGTTACTTTTTTCTGGTAAAAATAGGCGGAATTCGGTCCTTCTATTTTGTTGATGCTCTTCTTCATTTCTAGCGGGGTTAAACTTTAGGCGTGTTTCGCCGTAACCTTGGTATTTCAGTCTTTGGGGAGCAATGCCCTTACTGACGAGATAATTAACTACTGATTGCGCTCTTCTTTGAGAAAGAGCAAAATTATAGGCTTCTGTTCCGCGAGCATCCGTGTGGGAAGAGATTTCTAAGTGAAGCTTAGGGAATCGATTCAATATTTCTATAATTTCATTAAGGGCTATTATAGATTGCGGTAAAAGATCTGCTTTATCAAAAGCATAAAGGATATTTTTAATTTCAAACGTTTGGTCTAGGGAGTATCCCAAAAGTTTTAAAGAGTCTTCTAAAGTGAGGGTTTTTATTTTTTGCTCTTCGAAGTATTTTTTTTGTTCAGTTTCTTGGGCTAGCTTTTGTTGTAGGGCTTTGGCTTCGGCTTCTTTTTTAGCTTTTTCTTCGGCAATTTTTTGTAATTCTTGAAGGCGGCGTTCTTCAGCAATTTTTTTTTCTTGAAGAGCGCAAGTGTTGCGAATCATCCAAATATCTTCGCTGCCCTTGCCTTTTTCTTTTCCAATGTTGCCATAATTGAAGCGACGATTACTAGAAAGCATAGCTACTGTATCGTGTACTAGCCATAGAATATGAATATCATCCCAGGAGGTATTGAAAGGAAAGCCTAGATTTTGTGGTTTTGCAATAGGTTCTGTTTCTTCTAGTTCTACGCGAAAAAGATCATAGCCGCCTAAGCCTTTATGTCCATTACTTGCAAAAAATAGTAGGTTAGGGTGGCTACTTGCATTAGGGTAGAGTTCATTTTGGGGAGTGTTCACGTTTTTTCCTAAGTTTCGAGGTTTAGACCAGACGTTGCCCAAACGTTCGCATACCCAAATATCTGTGCCCCCTATACTTCCTTCTCGGTTAGAGACGAAAAACAAATATTTTCCATTTTTTGAAAAAGAAGGTTGGCTATCAAAGGCGGGTTTGCGATATTTTCTCTTTCGAATTCCTTTTTCATAATACCAGCCCGCTAGTTCTTTGATAGGGGTAGGAGCACTCCATTGCTTATTTTCATAATCATAAGTAGACTTGTAAATTTTACAGCCTTCTTTCTTGCGTAATAGTCCTTCTCCACAGATGGTGTAGTATAAGTCTCCATTTAGGGGGTCAATAACAGGGTTTCCGTCGTTTGCAATAGTGTTAGTGAGGGTAAAATAGGCACTATCTTCTTCTTTAAGGTTATTTTCGTATTTATTAAGAAGCAAGGCAGCATAGCAATCGCTATATTTTTGTCCTAAAAATGGATAATTAGGAAAGTTATTATTTTTTTCAGAAACTCTATGGGAGGTGTACATAATGTATCGTTGCTTACCTTTTTGCCACAGAGCAGTATGGTAATCTGCTTGAGGAGTGCTAAGAATAGTATTAGTAATTTCCCAGCAAGGAGGTATATTTTTAAGTTGCAAGCTATCTTGACCTAGCAGTTCTTGTTCAGCTTGTTGGCAATAGTTAGGCTTAGGTAGAGTACTATCGTTTTGGCACTGCTTTAGGTACACTTTGAAAAGAGAATCTGCTTTTGCATACTGCCCTACGGTTTTAAGGGCGTTTGCCCAATGGAAATATAGGTGATTGTTACTTCCTCCCGGGCTAAGTACTTCAATTTTAGGGTATAGGGCTAGGGCGGAATCCGGCAGGCCCATATAAGTAAAACAACGGGCTAGAGAAAAATAATTTTCTACTTTAAAGGGTTTTATTTGGATAGCTTTTTGCCATAGTTTTGCTGCAGTATCTAAAGCTCGTTGCTCATAAAATTGGTTGGCTTGTTTTTCTAATTCAAATACTTTTTGGTTGAGGTAGATTTTGTAATTTTTAAGTTTAGAGGCTAGCCCTGTTTTTTCTGCCCATTCTTGGGCTAAATCATTTTCAGTAGAAAGGGCTTTCTGATAAGTAAAAATAGCATTAAGAGTATCTTTTTGCGTTAGTAAAGAGTCTGCACGGAGAATAAGAAGTTGTACTTTTCTGTAATTTTCCAAATTTTGGGCATAAGTTCTACCTATAGGTAAAATAGAGCCTAGCCAAGAAAGGCATACCAAAATGCAAAAAGAGTTGAAGAAAAATTTTAAGGCTTGATAGTATAAAAAGAATGATGTGTAATACATTTTTGTTTTTAATGAAATTAATTAGCCGTGCAGGTATTATAATGTTCTAGCTATGCCAAAGGTAATTCTAAAAAAGAATCCATTCATTAAATGGGTAGGAAGGTCAGTAGTTTTTCCACTTGCTTTGGAATCTTTCCAGGAAGTAGCCAAAGGAGAAAAGGTGCCTCCTAATTCTACTCCTATCAAAGCTCCTTTTTTACGGTCGGTAAAAAACTGGGTACCTATGCCTGTTTCTATTTGTAAACAGGTGCTATTAAGATAGAGGGGTCTGGCAGGTAGAGCGGGCACTTTTTCAATTTGTCCTATACGTTCAATTTCGGAAGTATAGTTCCATATTCGCAATTGTTGCCTACCTAGATTGAGTGCGGCAAAGGGGTACACTTGCCAATAAGGTTTTCTTCCTTGCCAGTATTGTTCAGTTAAAAGCACGGAGTGTTTAAATAGACTGTATCCTATCAAAATATGGCTTCCTAAAAAGTTCATTCGGGCTTCTGCTATAGCAGTTTGAGCATTTGAGCCTGTAATCACGCTTTGGCTAGCTCCTATAATTCCTAATTCTGCTAGCCAAGGCGAGCTAGAGTGTAAAAAGATACGAAACCCATATAGGCTGGTACATAAGGGTGGCTTATTGGTTACACTAAATAAAGAGTTATTTTCTAGGCTATTGGCTAGTTTACTTAGAGAAATAAATGCCATTCCACTTTCGATTGCTGCTCCTACACTTAAAGGGGGCTTAAAGATAGAATTTTTATATTCTTTTAGGGGATTGGCGTAAATATTTAGGTTAAGTAAAAGTAGTAATTTTAATATCCTAAGTAGCTTTTGTAGCATAAAGCTTTCTTTAAGAACTTTACAGAATGTGGATTTATTGCAAAATAATAATATTACTTCATTTTTCGTTCTTGCTTGGTTTTATAAAGCAATTATTTCTTCTTGCATTTATAGTAATATCAATATTACCAGTATCATTTACTTTGTTATTTGCTCAGGGTCTTTCTTTTAGTATACTTCAACAAAAAAGCTTAGGAGGAGAATCGAGCGACATATGTACAAGCTTGTTATCCTTGCCTTCAGGTAGTTTTCTTTTAGGAGGTTATAGCTGGTCAAACGGGAAAAAAGGAGATAAAGTAGATACGCTGCGTAGTTTCCTTTTGCCTGATATTTGGCTACTAGAACTAGATGTCCAAAAAAACATTATATGGCAAAAAACTTATGGAGGCACAGGAGCTGATATACTTAAAAAAATAGTACGCCTGCAAGATGGTAACATTTTGTTAGGGGCTTCTTCGAATTCTATAAAGAGTTTTGAAAAAAGTGAGAATACTCGAGGGCTATATGATTACTGGTTACTTAAAATTACGCCTAGCGGCAGTGTAATTTGGGATAAGACCTTAGGAGGCAGTCGGAATGATTTTTTGGTAGCGGTGCTAGAGCTTGATAACGGGGAAATCTTAGTAGGGGGGAATAGTTTTTCTACAAAGAGTGGTGATAAAAATTCTGAAAATTGGGGGGAAGCCGATATTTGGCTTTGCAAGCTTAGGGCCAGCGGAGAATTAATTTGGCAACGTAGTTTAGGAGGAAATAATATAGAACAGCTAGCAGCTTTACAGAAGAAAAAGAATGGAAATTTCTTAATATTAGGTACTACTTATTCAGATAGTTCAGGCAGTATTGTAGATACTTCTAGAGGGGGAGCCGATTTATGGATAGCTGAGGTTTCGCAGGCGGGAAATATAGTACGTCAAAAAAGAATAGGAGGAAACAAAAACGATATAGCAGCTGCTCTTTGGATAAACGAAAAAGAAGAAATATTTTTATTGGCGGCTTCTCATTCAGATAGCAGCTTTCAAAAAACAGAGCCCTGCCGTGGAGATTTTGATTACTGGTTTCTCGTTTTAGATAGCCGTCTCGAAATAGTTGGCCAAAAAACTTTAGGGGGGATTCAACCGGATTTTCCAGTAGCCTTTTGCAATGTAGCACCAGAAGATACCTTGCTAAGTATAGTAGGTTATTCTTATTCAAACATAGGCTATGAAAAACAACAGCCCGCAAGAGGACAAGAAGATATTTGGTTGCTTACTCTAGATAAAAAGGGCAGGGTTTTGGAGGAGCAAACAGTAGGAGGAAACGCTAGCGATAGGCCTGCGGGTTGTTATTACATGCCTAAACAGAATTTGTATGTAGCTGCATATTCTAATTCTACTCAAGGGTTTGAAAAGGAGGATAGTAGTAAAGGTCTAGAAGATTACTGGTTTTTAGCTATTCAAAGTGCTACTTTAGGGAAAACAGAAAATCCTTTTGGTGCTGAAGAGTTTATTAAGGTGTATCCTAATCCTACTCATTCAAATTTATGTATACAAGCAGTACCACTTGAGAATGCTTACCTTACTATCTGGGATGTTTGGGGTAATAAGCTTTGGCAGCAGTCCCTTTCTAGTGAAGAAAGTATAGAATTAAATTTATCCCTACCGCCAGGTTTATACTTGCTGCATTTTCACAGCCCAAAAGGAAAGTTAGTAAAGAAAATTATTGTCTACTAACTGCGGTTCTATACTTTGGGGTTGTGCAGTAAAATTTTGCAATTTCGAACAAACTATCTTGTGAATTTGTTGAAAGCAAAAACCGGCTGTGACATTAGCAGCATTAAAGTAAATTAAAGTAATTTGCTAAATTTATTGTGAAATATCTGAGTATTTTGAATATTTAAAGTAGCCCAAGATATATGCCTATTTCTATTTCTTTAGAAGCCCCGGATGCTTTTGTGGACCGCCATATTGGTACAAGAGACAAGGATAGCTTGCAGAAAATGCTTGCTATCCTAAATGTTAATTCGCTAGAGCAGCTTATCGAGGAAACGGTTCCTCCACGAATTCGCATGAAGGATGAATTAAATATTGGAGAGCCGACTACGGAATATGAAATTTTGCAAAAATTGCGCCACATTGCTAGTAAAAATAGAGTGTATCAATCCTTTATTGGGATGGGCTATTCAGGTTGCGTAACGCCTAGTGTAATTCGCAGGAATATTTTTGAAAATCCGGGTTGGTATACGCAGTATACGCCCTACCAAGCAGAGATTGCCCAGGGGCGCTTGGAAGCATTAATGAATTTCCAGACCATGATTTGTGACCTTACAGCCATGGAGATTGCTAATGCTTCGCTGTTAGATGAGGGCACTGCTGCTGCAGAGGCAATGCTTATGCTCTTTCATTCCAGCCGTGGTAAAAATTTTTCTCAGAAATTTTTAGTATCACGTCATTTGCATCCCCAGAATATCGCTGTTTTACAGACGCGGGCGGAGCCTTTGAATATAGAAATAGAATTTTTTGAGGAATTAGAAGGTTTACCCGCCGGAGACTATTTCGGCTTAATTGTACAATACCCTACTACCGAAGGTGCACTTTATGATTATCGAGAATTAGTAGAACAAGCGCATAGCCGAGGTATCTTGGTAGTTTTTGCTACAGATATTTTGGGCCTTACTCTCTATACACCGCCTGGTGAGTTGGGGGCAGATGTGGTGGTAGGAAGCTCGCAGCGCTTTGGAATACCCTTAGGTTTTGGGGGGCCGCATGCAGCATTTTTTGCTACCAAAAATGATTTTAAGCGCCATATACCGGGCCGTTTAGTGGGGGCTTCTATCGATAGTAATGGTAAAACAGGCTATCGTTTAGCTTTACAGACGCGTGAGCAGCACATTCGAAGAGAAAAAGCTACGAGTAATATTTGTACTGCTCAAGTACTGTTGGCAGTGATGGCTAGCATGTATGCTGTATACCACGGGCCGGAACGTCTTAAAAAGATAGCTTTACGCATTCATGGCTTTGCCCGAATATTGAATGATGCTCTCCAAAAACTAGGCTATACTCAACTGAACCAATACTTTTTTGATACTCTTTGTATAGATATAAGCGATAAGCCCCAAAACCTTAGAAATGAAATTGAAAAAAGGGCACTAGCAGCCAAGATGAATTTGCGGTACTATCCTAATGTGCCTAAGATAGGAATTGCGCTAGATGAGACTACTCAGCTTTCTCACATTCAACAATTGGTAGATATTTTTGCTAGGGCAGTAGGAAAAGAAAGTATCTCTATAGCCACTGAAAACTTATCATTAGAACTAGACTGGTCACAGTCTTTAATTCGCACTTCTACTTACCTGGCGCATCCTATATTTAACCGATATCATACTGAAACTGAGCTTATGCGTTATATTCGTAAGCTCGAGAGCCGAGACCTTTCGTTAACTACTTCGATGATACCCTTAGGTTCCTGTACTATGAAGCTTAATGCAAGTACAGAAATGTTTCCCGTATCTTATCCTGAGTTTTCGCAAATCCATCCCTTTGCGCCCGCTGCCCAAGTTGCCGGTTATAAGCAAATCTTTGCAGAGCTTTCAGAAGCTTTATCCAAAATTACAGGCTTTCCGGGTATTTCTTTGCAACCTAACTCAGGAGCACAGGGCGAATATACGGGTTTGATGGTAATACGTTCTTATTTTAAGGATAAAAAGCAGGGGCATCGAAATGTTGTTCTTATTCCTACTTCAGCGCACGGTACTAATCCTGCAAGTGCTGTTATGGCAGGGATGCAGGTAGTATTAGTAAAATGTGATGAGCAAGGAAATATTGATATTACTGATTTAGAAGAAAAAGCAGTTTTGCATAAAGATCGGCTAGCTGCTTTAATGGTAACCTATCCTTCTACCCATGGTGTATTTGAAGAAAATATAAAAGATATATGTAATATTATTCACCAGAATGGAGGTATGGTATATATGGACGGTGCTAATATGAATGCACAGGTGGGATTAACGCAGCCAGCCCTTATTGGAGCAGATGTGTGTCATTTGAATTTACACAAAACTTTTTGTATTCCGCATGGTGGAGGCGGTCCCGGGATGGGGCCTATTGGCGTAGTAGAAAAACTTAAGCCTTATTTACCAGGCCATAGTGTAGTACCTATTGGGGGAAAAAAATCTATGTCTGCTGTTTCTAGTGCGCCTTGGGGAAGTGCAAGTATTTTGCTTATTTCTTACATCTATATTCAGCTTATGGGAGATAGTGGATTAAAGGCTGCTACAGAACATGCTATTTTGAATGCCAATTACATTAAAACTCGTTTGGAACCCTACTATCCTATACTCTACAAAGGTAAAAACGGCAGGGTAGCTCACGAGCTAATTATTGATTTACGTGGCTTTAAGCATACGGCTAATGTAGAGGTAGAAGACGTAGCTAAGCGGCTAATTGATTACGGTTACCATGCGCCTACTATTTCTTTTCCTGTTCCTGGCACCATGATGGTTGAACCTACCGAAAGCGAATCTTTAGCGGAGCTAGATAGATTTTGCGCTGCCATGATAGCTATACGCGGAGAAATTCAAGAAATATTGGATGGCAAAGCAGATAAAAATAATAATGTACTAAAAAATGCTCCCCACTCTATAGAGCTAATTGATAAAGAAAATTGGGATTTTCCCTATTCTCGTGCAAAGGCTTTCTTCCCAGCACCGTGGCTAAAGGACTTTAAATTTTGGGCTCCTGTTGGTCGTATAGACAATGCTTATGGGGATAGGCACTTAGTTTGTGTTTGTCCTCCTATAGAAAGTTATGCTGCGCAAGAACTAGTTACCACATAGGGCTATATTATTTTTTTACCTCGTAACATATAAAAGGAGCGCTGTCCTAGCCTATAAAAATAAATTTCTACAAAAAGGCTAAGGCGGCGCTTTTGTGTTGTTTTCAGTTTTTTGTTTTTGCTTGCGTCTAGTGAAAAATTTCCTATTGATAGGTGGGAATAAACTGTATTTTTGTAAACTCATTCTATTTTTGCGCTATCCATAGTTTATCCACACAACACAATACATGTTTCAATTGGCAGTATTTATGAAAAAAAAAATGACTAGGAATCGGACATTTATGATATTGTCCTATTCTGATAGAATTGCTTATAAAAGCAAGCTTTGGAGCATGTTGTTTTTTTTTGTGGTGGGTGGCGGATTATATGGACAGCCGCAAAAGTTACCCGTTAAAAAAATTTTTTTATTTCCTGGAAATATAGCCTTAGTATACCGAGAAGGAAAAGTACAGCTGAATAATGGAAAAGTAAGCCTGGAAAATTTGGAAAATACTTTATATAACAAGTACTGGATGGCTCCGGGGGGAGCTTTTAATATAACCCGCCTGGTAACAGGGGTAGATACAGTGTACCATAGGGTCCAGGCACTAAATTTCTTTGATATGCTTAGGGCTAATGTAGGCGCTCAAACTGAAGTTACTTATAAAATAGGGGATGAGTTAGAAGGTGCAATTGGGGAGATTTTACCTATTCCTCCTGGAAGTGAACTTGCAATGATAAAACAGTCTGATGGTTCCACTGTAATGATAAAAAAAAGTCAAATTGAGCAAGTAGCTATTAAGGGAAATGCTAACGCTTACTTTATGGAACCTCGCCTGGAAAGAGCTACGTTTGTAGAAACAGATTCGCCGCTAGAAAGTGCCAGTTTGCAGCAGTTTTATTTTACTAATCAAATTCGATGGCTTGCTGCTTATAATTTAAAGCTTCTTACAGATTCTACAGCTACCATTAGTGTCAAAAGTACAATTGATAATTTATACGAGAACTACGAGCAGGTGGAAATTCACTTCTGTGTAGGAGCTCCTACTTTTGCAAGCGGAAATACTATTGAAGATTGTGCTCTAGAGCTGATATCCAAGCTTCCGCTAGGCAGTTTTTCGCCTAGTATACACAGTATTGTACATGGTTTTCTTACGCCAGAAGCACAGCTTACCCAGGAGCAGCTAACTAAAGAAACTTTTATGCCCGCTACTTTCAGCTCTGTTCCCCCTAGCAATACTATTGAAATTTGGGACACCCAAGTTTTGACTATTAAAAAAAATTCAAAGTCTTATGTTACCCATTTTAGTAAGCCCATAGAGTATACTTTACACTACGTCGTTTCACTGCCCAACAACTGGGATACCACTCGTTTTGTTATAGAAAATCCAGACCCCCAAACTTTTGCAATGCTCAAAAAGCTTGCTTTTATAAATACTACCGAAAAAAATCTTATTCCTGCTCCTATTACTATCTTAGACATCACTGAAACCCCTATTGCAAAGAGCGAAGTAAAATATCACAAAAAAGAATCTGAGGTAACTTTTGAATTAGGAACTAGCAAAGAAGTAGAAATAAAAAGTACGGAAATGGTTACCAAAGTGCAACCTAAATTCAAAAAAAATGAAAAGGATAAAAATAGCTATGATAAATTTTTTATCACTGCTAACTTACAAATTAAAAATTGGTCAACTTCTAAAGCTAAAATTTATTTTGATAAAATATTTATAGGAGATTTTCGCGTGCCTGGCTTAAAAATAGAAACTTTGCAAAAAGGCGTGAATAGTATTTATAAAGCTAGCTGGAATGGTACTTTAGAACCTGGAGGAACGCGGACTTTCAAATGGGATTATTTTTATTACAAGCCTCTTCCATAAACCAAAAACCAAGGTTATGCAAGAATATACTGTAAGCGAATTAGCGCTTCGCAACGGCCAGGATAGGCCCGAGATTTGGGTAGCTTACAAAGGTATTATCTACGACGTTACTAATAGCCGTCTTTGGCGAAATGGCAAACACTATCAGCACTGGGCAGGGCAAGATTTAACTTCAGAATTTGAGCTTGCACCTCATACTGATAGAGTATTTAAAAACTTTCCTATTGTAGGAAAATTGAAGCAAGAATAGCCTCTTTTAGCAGAAACATTGGTGGTTAAAATAGCTAAATCTTATTTTGGAGCTCTAATAGCTAAATATGTTATCTGTACTTTTTATATTTCTTTTTCCTTTATTATTTCTGTTATAGCTCAAAATGTTTCTTCTGTGGATAGCCTAGCCACAAAGTTTACTTGGCAATTACAAGGGGGTATTGAAACTTATTGGGCTTATGATACAAATAACCCTTTTACTAAGGAAGCACCCGCTTGGGTATATGCCTATACAAGACATAATCAGGTAGGGATTAATATAGCTTTTGGGGGTTTTCGGGTTTTTGCTCCCCGCTTTCGCTCCCAATTAGCATTTGCATTAGGAGATTATATGCAAAAGAATTATGCAGCTGAGCCTATAATTTTTCGTAATCTTTTGGAAGCTCAGGTAGCAGTTCAACTTTTAGCTAAAAAGCAAGTATGGCTGAGTGCAGGCGTAATGCCCTCCTACATTGGCTTTGAAGCGGCTATTGGCACTCAAAATTGGACGCTTACCCGCTCAATTATGGCTAATAATTCTCCTTATTTTGTAACGGGGCTTCGTCTGGATTATAATTCTGCTAATCAAAAATGGCTTATTGCCCTGTTAGTCTTAAATGGCTGGCAAAATATTGTAGATAATAATAATAATAAGGCTATAGGTACACAGCTTACTTATACTCCTAGCTCACGCCTAACTATTAATTCCAGTGGATTTTGGGGCGAAGCCTATAATCGGGTTGATAGCTTACTAACCTATCGCTTTTTTCATAATTTTTATTGTTCCTGGCAGCCTCATCCTAAGTGGGCTTTGGCTAAGGTAATAGACATTTCTTTGCAACAAATAGCCCCGCAGAGTCATATCTACCAAAGCTGGTGGACAGCAGCTTTTTTTATTCGCTATTTTATAAATTCTACGTCTATAGTTATAGCTCGCTTAGAGTATTTTTATGATTCTCAAGCTTTGATGATTAAGGTTAATAATTTTACTAGTTTTCGTACTGGCTCTTTTTCTATAGGCTATGATTATACTCCTTTGCCTAACGCACTCCTTCGCATAGAAGGAAAGTATTATTTTTCCCGCGAGCCTATTTTTGAAGTAGGAAGCAGTAGATTTTCTTCAAATAGTTTGGTATGGACTGCTTCAATGGGATATCAGTTTTAGTAAGTTTAACTCTAGAGGTCAGAATTCATTTTTGCAAAACTTTAGGAATAAAATGAAAATAATTTGCTGCTTAATAATAGCAGCTAGGTTTAAAAAATATCAGTAGAGATTTTTGAATTTTTCAAAGGTAGGAAAATAAAATAGCAGGTAGAGCTTTAAGGCTGCTTACTAAATAATCATGAGGATGTTGGCTTAGCTCCTCACGACTATGCGCTCCGCTTGTAACGCCGATAGTGATTAAAGCATTGGCATTTTTGCCACATAATAAGTCTGAGGGTGCGTCTCCTACTACTGCTACAGTTTTGGGATCATCGATATCTAGTATTTCCATAGCACGAAAAACTAAATCTGGGGCTGGCCGACCCTGGGGTACTTCGTCGCTTGAAATGTAAGTACTAATAAGAGCGCTAGGCTCTAGAGCCGTTTTTTGCTCATTTAAACTTTTGAGCCAGCCTGATTTTTTTAAAACTAACTCCGTAATCCTACGGCAAAGACCAGTAGTAAGAGCTACTTTAATACCCAACTGTTTACAAAATTCAAAAAGCTCTACTGCTCCCTCTGTAGGCTTAATAAGGGCATTTTCATAGTAATTTGTCAAAATTCTCTGAAAGGTTGCATACGAATCTTCCACCTTTTGGGCTATCGAAGGATTAGCCTCCCCTAATTTGGACTTCCATAGTCGCTCAAATATTTGTTTTTTAGCATACCCCCGCACTTGTAAGATTTCTTCAATAGATACGTCCAGGCCGTTTTCTCTGCAGGCTTGTGCAATACAAGCTTCTATCTCCTGGCTATCTGAAATGGTGGTACCTATTATGTCTAAAACAATTAGTTTAAGCAAGGAAGTTATTGTTTATTTTTTATAATGCGCACTAAATTATAAAAAAATAAAATTTTATAGGAATTATTGATTGAAAGTTAATAATTAAATAAAAATATATATTTAAGTTATAATAGAATTTATTAGCAGGACTTAAGGATATCGTTTGTATATTGCTATTTCGCAACTTTGGTTTTCTTGATAGGCTAAGCGGTAATGCTTATTCAATATTTCTTGTAAGGTTTTATTTTTTTCTTCTTGTAGATGACTAAGATTGCCGTAAATGAACACATAGTCAATTGACTTTTGCTTGAGAGAGTTGCCATTGGGCCAAGTAGAAATATTTTCAAGTTTTTCGTGTTTTCCTAGAAAAAATTTAGGCAAGTGAATATAATTCCAGCGTATAGGGAACCATCCTGTAGAAGCCTCATAATTTTCTAGTATTATAAGTGGTTTTTGAGTTCCAAGATAATTAGAAAAATGTGGCTCAATCCAATTATCTGAAAAGTTAATAGGTAAAACTACGGCGTAGCTGGGTAAGTGTTTTTGTGCTTGAGCAATATGGCTAGCCTCCAAACTGAGTTTTTTTTGAGTTGCATTATAGCGGCTAAGCAGTAAGGCAATATGAAAACCCATAAATAGCGCTACACTAATTAGCAAAACCGATTTTGGCAAAGGCATAGTAACAACACAAGGCAGTAATAACATAAATACCATCAACCCTAAGCGTTCGGACATCATTCCTACACTGAAACCAGTAGGAACGAAAAAATATAATCCTAAAGCTATAATCAACGCTGGAACTAAACCTTTTCCTAACTTTTGATTTCTTGAGTGAGAATAAGACTCACCATGCGTATAGTATATAGAAATGGCAAAGAGAGCTATAAAAATGTGTAAAAATTGTTCTGTGAGTTTTTCTTCGCCGGGGTAATTATACGAAATAAGACAGCGTACATCATTGAGCCACTTTATAAGTTCCGTTCCTGAAAGTTTTTCACTGCTACCCCTGGCAGGAAATTGCAGTAAAAATAATCCTGAAAGTACCCAACTTGGAAGAGCAGATAGAAATACTAACCCTATTTTGGAAAGTATTTTGGAAATTTTAGCAATCTGACTTTTTTCTATGGTGATTAGGTAAATTTGCCAAGCTGTAAGGCAGCAGATACTTAAAAATAAAAAGAAGAAAGTAAGTAAAGCTGAACAATAGGTAGCTAGGAAAAATATGCTTAGTATGAAGTAATGCTTTAATCTTGGAAATACAGTAAAACTTGTTTGGTTTTGGAACCAATAGCCTAAAGTCCAATAAAAAAAGATAAAAGAAAAAGTATAATTATAGAAGCCTAAGTGAAATAAGAAAGAATAGATAAAGGGAAAAATAAATAAACTAAGGATTTTATTTTGGGGAGCTGCTTGGGCTACAAAGTAGCGAAAAGCTAGGGCTAAACCCCAGATATATAATAGTAAATATATTTTTTCTGCTACTGAAGCCGAAAAGAGAAGTAATAATATGCTTAGCAAGTAACTGCTAATCAAATTAGGAATGGGAAAAGGGTTAATTTCGAAGTATTGGTGAAGAGGGGAATTAGAGTGAAATAGTAATTCTCTTAATAGAACTGCATTATATAGGTGGCTAGGACCGTCCATCGAAGGGTAAAATTCCAGTCTAAGTAATAATATACTGCTTAAGCTACCTAATGCTGTTAGTAATACTTTTTCATTAAAGAATCGAAAAATATTTGAAATTTTCATTTAGAAGCGTGAAAAATGAAGAAAACTTACTTTTTATTATAATGAATTATTATAATGAAGACGCAAAAATAAACTTTATTAATTGGGTTAATAAATGTTATTTAGAAAAGTTACAGAAGAAAAGTTGGATTTAATTGCTGCTTACGGGTTATGGGTTTTATGTGGAACTTTGTCTCTTATTTTGATTAGTTTTACCAGGGCGACGCTAGGTAGTGGAGACACCATAGAGCATTATTTAATAGCTCGCTATGCTTTTGAAATGCCAAGCTTGTTGCTCGATCACTGGGGCAAGCCTTTATTTACTGCTTGTAGCGCCCCTTTTGCTATTTGGGGATTTAAGGGAATACAGTTATTTCAGGTTATCAATGTGGCTCTTACTGTTAGGCTAACTATACAAGTTGCTCGTTATTTGAAGTTAAAATTTCTTTTTATGGTGCCCCTTATAATGTATGGAGCCACAGAATATTTTCAATCTCAAATTTCAGGCTTAACAGAGCTTTTTTTTGCCCTTTTACTATCTCTTTCTTTTTATTTGTGGTTCAAAAATTATCTCGTAGCCTCGTTAGTAGTGACCTCTTTTTTACCCTTTGCCCGCTCCGAAGGAATGCTAATGATAGTATTATGGACCGCCTTTTTGATAATTAATAAAAATTGGAAGTATGTACCTTACTTAGCTACCGGCAATGTTTTTTATGGCTTATTAGGAGCCATTTTCAAAAATAATCTTTTTTGGTACTTTACAGAAAATCCTTATGCAATTCATAATCCTAATTATGGCTCGGGCAAATGGTATCATTATCTCCTAGGACTTCTTAATGCCTTGGGTGTGCCTAATTATATTTTTTTATGGCTGGGTATTCTCTGGCTGCTAATTGCACTCTTTCATAAACCTTACCTTGAAAAATTTAGGTACAAAAGCTTTATTTACTTTATAATACTAGGAATTTTTGTAGGTTTTATTACTGCCCATACTATCATATGGGTAACTAATATTCATGTTTCTTTTGGTTTACTAAGAGTTTTTAACGCAATAATGCCATGTTTAGCAATTATTGGATTGATAGGTATTAATGGCTTATATTTAATTTTAAGTGAAATAAAACTTAGAAGCCCCTTTGCTATTGCTATTAAGGTAAAAGAGCTAAGTAGGGGTAAAATAAAAATAGGATTTTCAATTTTGCTAGCAGCGTTAGTAGTGGGATTTTTTTTCAGTGATTCTCCTTATGCTCCTAAAATCGCAAAACTACTTTATCCTGCTCGTGTTCAAATTGCGGCTCGGGAAACAATGAACTTTTGGAATAATCATTGCCCTGATTCATTAAAGACTAGGGTACACTTTTGCTATGATGACCCCCAAATTGGTTTATATCTTAGTGAATATATTCCTTCTTTTAATCCTTTTCAACCGAATTGGCGAGGTACTACTTGGCATATTAAAAATCATCAACTTCCTCGAAGAGAAGGATATTATATATGGGACGCTTGGTTTTCTGTGGTAGAAGGTAATTTGAGTTATGAAGAAGTAATCAGACGCCAAGATTTAGAGTTGCTCTATATATCACCCTATAAGGATAAGGCAATTCATCCTATAGCGCCCCTTTTTTTACTATTTAAGCTGAAGAAAGAGCCTTTACAGTAATATCGAAAATTCCAGGGGGAGGGGTAGCGCTTTTAGTTTTCCCCCTGGAATGTTAAAAAATTTATTCTACCTTGAGAATAGATATAGTGTCTAATATTTGGTTATTAGTAGCTTCATAAATTAATAAGTGGTAAATACCCTGACTTAAAGCGCCGAGATTAAATTCGGCAATTTCATTTTCAGTGGGTTCAATAGAGACATATGCTGTTACGTCTTTTCCTTGTTGATTTATCCATCGGTAAGTTAAATTTGAGTTGGTAGGTCCTACAATTGATATAATGTTTTTAGTAGGGTTAGGAAAAGCCTTAAAAGAAACTTTATTAAATACAGTGGCTTGTCGTGCTGCTAGGTGAGTAATGGTTCGACTCCATTCTGAGCGATTGCCTTGGGTAGGGGAGCACATTTGGCAATTATACCGCAGGCGGAAACCATATTCAACTCCGGGAGTTAGCCCTCGGATTTGAAAACTAGATTGCGCGGCAGGAATAATTTGCGTTTGCCAAGATTCTGGGTTTTGATTAAGCGGTCCATAACTAATGATAGCACAAACTACTCCGGTACTAGGCGGTATCCAGCTTAGTAATACAGAAGTGGCATCTATTATTCTTAAATTGAGCGAAGAGGGAGTAGGACAGGCCTGGCAATTTCTTACTTCTACATTTACGGTAGCTACTGCTGAACAATTTCCAATGCTAGCTACAACACTATAGATACCACTCATTTCTGGAACTGTAGAAGATATGGTAGGATTTTGTTCTGCGGAGGTGTAGCCTAAAGGACCTATCCATTTGTAGCTAGCACCCATAAAGGTACTGGCCGTTAGACTTAGGGTTTCATTTGCGCAAATAGGGGCATTAGTACCCGCTGTAAGTCCTAGCGGAGCAGGCAATATTCGAACTTCAGTAGTAGCTAGAGGGGCTGGGCAGCTTCCTAGTCTTACCATTAAGCTATAAATTCCACTTTGCGTGATTTGTGCATTACTCAAAATTGGTGAATTACTGGTACTGATAAAGCCCTCAGGTCCTCGCCATTCATAGGTGGCACCCGATACTTGAGTTGCCCAAAGGCTCAGAGTGCTACCAGCACAAGCAGGACCATTATTACCCGCATAAATAGTAGGAGGAGTAGGAAGAACTTCTACTGTTACACTGGCAATTTGAGTAGTACAGCTTCCTAGTTGTACGCTTACACTATACACTCCTGCTTGCTCTGTTTTGATATTTTCTAAAATGGGACTAGCAGAAAAATGAATAAAGCCTCCTGGTCCACTCCAGCGATAAATAGCTCCTGGTATGTTGGTAGCCTGTAATTGTAAAGTTTGTCCGGCGCAAAGTGGTCCGTTAGCGGTAGCTTTGATAGGAGGAAGTGCCGCATAAATTTCCACATCGGTAGTATGTATTTTGCTTGTACAATTTCCCAGGATAGCAATTAGGCTGTAGGTGCCTTTGTTTTGTAATTCAACAGGGTTGATAATTGGATTTTGTTGTGTTGAGTAAAAGCCAGCAGGACCTCTCCATTCAAAATTACTTCCGGGCATAGCATTTGCCGTAAGTTGCAGAATTTGTCCACTGCATAAAGGACCATTATTGCCAGCACTCACGTTTCCTGGTCCGGGCGATACTTGTACATTTATGGTTTTGGGTACCGAAGTACAGCCCTTTACTATTGCCACTGCTGTGTAGTTTCCACCTATGGGATTGTAAACTTGCGGCGTTCGGCTTGTGCTACTAAAACCATTGGGTCCGTACCATAGGTATTGTGCCTCTGCAATGGGCTCTATATTTAGTTGGAGCGGTATATCACTTTCTGCACAAACTGGGGAATTGCTTGTAATATTCCTTATTGGGGGCAATGGCTTTACTTGCACTTCAATGCTACCGTTGCCCACAGTGCACCCATTTTGAATAATTATTACTTTATAAATACCAGCTTGCTCTGGGCTAACATTAGGAATACTAGGAAATGGCGTAGTGCTTTGGAAATTTTGTGGGCCATTCCACCAGTAGTTAGCGTTTGCAAAGGCTGGTGTAGTACTTAGGAATAAAGTACTTCCTTCACAAAGGGGAGTATTAGCTTTTACTTCTAAGTTTTGATTAGAAATTACAGAGATATTAATAGGTGGAGCTTGAGTGGTACACCCATTTGCAATAACGATTAAAGAATAGGTACCTGCTGCTGCTGTAGTTATGGATAAATTTTGTCCAGGATTCCCTGTAGCAGAAAAGCCATTAGGTCCGCTCCAGAAGTAGGTAGCATTGGGAATAGAGGTAGCTTCTAATACTAGATTGCTTCCTTCGCAGACTGCGTTAGGGGCCTGAATAAAAACCCTTTGAGGACTAGACGTTACGATGACCTCGGTAGTAAAAGTTCGAATGCAACTACCATTTTGAACCGTTAGAGAGTAGGTGCCAGCATGCGTGGGAATAGCGTTTGTTATTAAAACTTTAGCCCCTACCGTACTAAAGCCATTAGGACCTAGCCAACTATAATGAAAATTAGCTTGCGGTGAAATACTAAGCTCTATAGGATTTCCACTGCAAACAGGACTGTTATTCTGAATAGCCACTGAAGTAGGCAAAGGCGTTACGGTTACGGAAGTAGTAATTATATTAGAGGTGCAATTTCCTACAACAGCATATACGGAATAAATTCCGGAGGCTGCAGGAGTAACAGAAGGCCTTTCTGGAGCAATACTTTGTGCTTGAAAGCCAGCGGGGCCACTCCAAAAATATTGTGCACCCGTAACTTGTGTAATACTAAGTATGAGTTTTTGTCCTTCGCAAAGTGGGCTATTACTGCCAGCAACCATTCTAGGAAAGCTGGGTATAGCTTGGATAGAAAATACTTGTTGTGTTGTACAATTTCCTAAAACAGCTACTAGAGTATAGTTGCCGCTTTGTGTATTTTGAAAATTGTGAATGTATTGTAACGCACCCTGAGCTGAATATCCAGCAGGACCATACCAAAAGTATTGCACGTTATTCTGATTTTGTACTTCTAGTTTAACGCTTTGTCCTATACAAACACTACTAGGAATACTCAAGGGAATAATAGAGGGTGTAGGGTGAATATTAACATGAGTAATAGATTGACTAGAAGTACAATTATTCATGATAACTACCAAAGAATATGTACCACTTTGTTCTAGGCTGATATTTTGTATACTAGGACTTTGTTGAGTACTAATAAAGCCCTTAGGCCCATTCCAAAGGTAGCGAGCGCCCACTATAGGTTCAGTGCTGAGGTGTAAAATTGTTCCGGCACAAATAGGACTGTTACTACCTATGCGTGGAAGAGGGGGAGTAGGAGTAATGTTTATTTCTATGAAGGCTGCTCGAGAGGTACAATTTCCTATACGGGCTACTACTGCATACCGACCTGCATGATGGGTATTTACATTAGGAATAGATATAGCTGTTTGGTTACTTGTAAAACCATTAGGTCCATTCCACTGATATTGAGCATTAAGGGAAGAAGTGGCGCTTAGTTGAAGATTCTCCCCTGTGCAAAGTGCACTTTTACCTAGTATGGTAGGTATTGCAGGAGTAGGCTCGATAATTACCTGAGTTTGTGCTGGTAGCGATATGCAATTGCCTAGTTTGGCTACTACTGCATAAGTTCCTGCATTAGTAGTAGTAATATTTTGCAAGATAGGACTTCTTTCTTCGGAAGTGAAACCGGCTGGTCCGCTCCAAGCCAAACTTACACCTGGCAAAATATTGCTTGCATTTAAGCTAATACTTTGGCCTTCGCAAAAAGGACCTAAGGTGTTGCTCAGGATAGGGGGAGTAGGGGTAGGCGTAATCTGTATATGTACTACAGCGGGTTCTGAGGTACAAGCCCCTACTCTTGCTACAACATAATAAGCTCCGTTCATTAAAGTAGAAGCATTTTTGCGGAATGGATTTCTTTCTTCAGAATGAAAATTATAAGGGCCTTTCCATTCGTAGGTAGCTTCAGGGATAAGAGTTGCTTCTAATTGCAATTGCTGGCCCTCACAAATGGGCGAATTAGATTCTGCACTTATAATGGGCTTTATACCGAAATTAACGGCAACTGTTGCTTGGGAGGAAGTACAAGCTTCTTGTATAGCCCTAACAGAATAGTTACCAGCATATTCTAAGCTTTCTAGTAAACGTGAGACGCTAGTACCTGTAGCAATAAAACTAGCAGGTCCCTCCCAAAGGTAAGTAACATTATTGCTGGGGCTAAATACACTTAGCAGTAGTGTATTTCCGTGGCAAAGAGGTAAATTATGCTGGATGGTAGGAGTAGGGGGCGTAGTTTGCACTTGAATAAACTTACCTGCAATAGAGGAAGTACAACCATTAAGGATAGCTCTTACTGTATAATTCCCGCTTGCTGAAGTAGAATGAGCAGTTAGGCTAGGGTTATTATTAGTAGCAAAAAAACCTGCCGGACCTTGCCAAATAAATTGTGCTCCAGGTTCTGCTACTGCACTTAGTTGTAAAGTACCCCCTTCGCAAACACTACTAGGAGCATGTATTATAGGTTGACTTGGAATACGGTGAATGGCAATATTTAATGTTTGGATAGTTCCGGTACAGCCATTTAGAATAGTAGTAAGACGATAAATGCCAGCATCATTGGTAGTGACACGAGTTCTAGAAAAATAAGGACCTTTACCGCTAGCGCTATAATTATTAGGACCAGTAATAATAAATTCAGCATCTGGGTGGATATTCATTGCGGTAAGTACAAGTTGGCTACCTACGCAAAGAGGACCATTGCTAAAAAATTGACTTGTTGAGGGCAATGGCTTTACAATTAATGGTTGAATAAAAGGAGCGGAGGTACAGCCGGCAGTAATAGCTTGTAGAGTGTATAATCCTGAGTTTTGGGTATTAGCAGAATTGATATTAAGATTAGGACCCGTAGCTGAAAAACCATTGGGACCCCTCCATTGATATATAGTTCCAGGTATTACAGTGGCGGTAATTGAAATGGAGGCTCCCTCGCAAACTTCACTTTCACTTCGAACGCCATTAATTTGTGGTGCACTTCGTATGTTTACTGAGAGTCTTTGTGTGTTGGAAGTACAGCCGTTAAAAATAGCATACACTTGGTAAGAGCCCGCATCTAGTAGACTTAAATTAGAGCGACTTGCACTAGCAGTAGTTGCTACAAATCCGTTAGGACCGCTCCAGTGAAATTGTGCTCCCGGCATACTTTGCGCAAAAAGTAGTAGCGAATCTCCTACACAAGGGTGTAGGGGAGCAAATTGCGCGGAGACCATTGGTCGCGAGAGAATAGTAATATCTACTTCGGTAATGGCTGAAGTACATCCATCAGCCAAAGTTGTTATTCTATAAACTCCTGCGGCAGCACTATTAACATTATTGATTATTAGCTGAGGATTAGCAGTTTGAAAATCTACGAAATTGGGACCCTGAAGGCGGATAATTCCATTATCCGGTGGATTGCTAACCGTAAGCACTAGATTACTCCCCTCACAAAGGGTGGAGGTACCTATCACTATAGGCTTTGCGGGCAAGGGGATAACTCTAACAGTTCGGGTACTAGTAGGGCTACTACATCCATTTAGTACTATACTAAGGCTGTAGAGTCCTGTTTGTGAAGCACTTACTTGAAATATAGAAATTTCGTTGATTAGGGTAGTAGCGCTAAAGTTATTGGGTCCATTCCAATAGTACGTGGCGCCAGGTATTGCTCGGGCCTTGAGTTGCAAAGTTTGTCCGGCACAGATAGTAGCGGGTGCCTCAAATTGGAGATCGGTAGTAGAATGAACAAAGGTTACAGTAGTAGTAGCCATTTGTGAGCGACAGCCATAAGGGGTAATTGCTACCAAGGTGTAGATACCCGCATTTTCATGAAGAGCAGGACGCTCAACCACAGCCCCTCTTGCCCAAAAGTTATTAGGTCCTATCCATTCGAATTGTAAATCGGGTTCTAAAGTACTTCCTACGCTTAGTATTAAACTATTTTGTGAATTAGCACAAATAGGGCTATTGTTTAGTGCAACAGGCTTTAGAGGCCGAGGATATACTGGTACAAAAACCCCTCCTACTTTGGAAGTACATCCATTATGAATAGCTTTCACATAATACCATCCCTGGGATATAATTCTTGCTGTATCTACACCCGGGAAAGGATGTGGTGAATGCCGAAAGTTATTGGGTCCTTCCCAGTTGAAAATAGTACCCTCTGGATAATCAGGATAATTGAGTACTGCTAAATTAATTTCTTGTCCTTCGCAAAGAGGTATGCTTTGTCTGAATACATTATAAAATGTAACATTCGGGGTAAGGGGCAATTCCTTAATGCCCACTCGAATAGAAGTGGGAGGAGCATTGCAGCCCTGGGGTGTCCAGGGAAAAACAGTATAAGTACCAGTATCGGCATAAGTAGTATTATGAATCCATAAAATAGGGCTTTGGGTAGTGGTATCTGGCTTACCTCCTGGACGCTTCCAGGTATAGAAAACACCATCTAGTTGAATGGTTGCTACAATGTTCATATCCTCTCCCAGACAAACTGGGGCATTAGAAGTAAGTACTGGATTTTTTGCCTGAGGGTTAATTTTGGCAATTACTTCTGTTGCAGGACTTTCGCATCCTGTTTGTGAATTGAAGGTAGTGAGGTAGTAAGTAGTAGTAGTTTGTAAGGGAGGAGTGCTATAAGTATAGGGCTCTTCTATTTCAGCAATTAGGGTGTTTTGAGGTTGATAAATTCTAATTTTGTTTCCTGCTAACACTATAGGATTGAAAGTAAATACTCCTACGCCACAACGCTCCATAGAATTTTGCACAGGCGGTGAGGGAAGTGGCTTAATTGTAATTACAAAAGAGGCTCGGCTGCTAGTACATCCTGTTTGGGTATTAATATATTCAGCATACAAAGTAGTAGTTTGGGTAAGGGGAAAAGTGGTAAACTCAAAAGGTGGCGTAGTACTAATTAGGCGAGGGGATCCCCCTAAAGGAACAGTATAAATATTTACTTGCTGCCCTGCCGGTTGAGTTAAAATAGGGGTAAAGGTTATATTTCCGGCTCCGCAGCGTTCCAAAGGAGGTATTTGTGGAGTGGCAGGTATAGGGTGTATTGTCAATATTACTTGTTCTCTACTAGGGCTAATACAACCTGTAATACTATTTTCTGCCTCTAAATAGTAAGTGGTAGTAACAGGTAAAGGATTGAGTACAAAATTAAAAGGTGGACTATTGTCAGTTTGAATACTAGTACCGCCGCTAGGTTGAGTATATAAACGGACAATATTAGCGGGTGGATTTCCTATACTAGCTGTAATTGTGATCATGCCTGGCCCACAGCGGCTAACTGGTGTAGCGGTAGGGGTAGCAGGTAATGGTTCTACTACTGCTACAATAGGCGTGCGTGTTGTGCTGCTACAGCCCGTGCTAATAAAAGCACTTTCTAAAAAAAATGTGGTGGTTGTTTGAAGGGGAGGGGTAGTGAGGGTATAGGGTATATCTGTGGCTACTTGCAGAGGAGTACCTCCACTATTGCTTGAAAATAGGCGTACTAAAGTACCATTAGGGCTATTAGCAGAAAAGGTAATGCTGCCTGGGCCACAGCGATGTTGCAAAGTTGCTGTAGGAGCGGCAGGAAGAGGATATACTTCTAAAGATTGAGTAAAGACTTCGGAAATACAACCAGCGCTTGTAGCTACTTGGAGTCTTAAAGCTTTAGTACCTGCTGTATTCCAACTAAGAGTGTGAGGTCCCAAGCCAACAAGTGGAGCTTGCAGGCAATTATCACAGTGCCAGGTATAGATTGTTGCATTAGGAGATCCAGTATAAGTAATACGAGTGCTACTACTTAAGCAGAGGCTTGGGGGTTCTGAGGTAAAATTTGCTATAGGGTTAGGGTTTACGGTTATTAATATAGTGGTTATGCTTGAGCTACACCCGTTTTCAATAGTTTGTAGAGTAATTGTTTTTATTCCTGCTTGGTTCCACTGTAAACTAAACGGACCGGATGTGGTAAAATTACCAGCTTGCTCAGGAATATTCCATATGAAAGTGGCATTTCCTTGGGTAGTACCGGTAAAAGTAAGAGTAGTAAGTTGGTTTTCACAAATGAAGTTATTACTTACTTCGAAGGTAGAGGTAGGAATGGGGAATACAGTAATTACTTGAGTAGAAATACTTGGGCTACATCCTGGTGCAGTTACTCGAAATTGGATGGTTTTTATACCTGGGGAGCTCCAGCTTACTTGGTGTGGACCGGGAGTATTGGCAGTAGCAGGAATACCACCATCAAAATTCCAGGAAAAGCTAGTATTAGGCGGAAATGTTTGTAAGGGCTGAATGTTATTGATTGCTCCAAGACAAAGAGCTGTTAGAGTAGTGTTAAATTCAGCACTAGGAGGCGGCGATACTACTAGTGTTCCACTCTGATTAATAGAACTGCTACATGAAATTTCGTTGGTTGTAATGCCAATGTTATCTAGAGAGATTGTAATATTATCATTCAAATTATTAAAAGGTAGAGTAATGGAGAGATTACCACTACCGCTTCTACTATGTGGCTGGTTATTATTAATGGTGTAATTTAAGTTCCAAGTGTAATTTCGATTGCCACAGCTAGCATTGTTGATATTGATAGGAATTTGCCCATTTCCCCCCTGGCAAATTCCTTGAATGTTACCCAGGCTTGCAGTAGGCTTAGGAATTACTTCTATGATTTTTGTAACGCAAAAGAGATTAGTATTAGCTAGATTACCACAAGAAAGGTTGGTACCTACAGTAGCTGTTACGGTATAAGTTCCGCACTGGGTATAGGTATGAGAAGGATTGTTGCTAACCACAGGGGCAGACCCATCTCCAAAATTCCAAGTAACCTGAGTGATGGGCAGAGAAGATTGGGTAGAAAAATTAACATTACTTCCTTGGCATACTTGGTTAGGAGCTTCAATTTGAAAAGCTAAATCGATAAGTGCGCCGCCTCCCGCATAGCCATATGAAGTAGCTGATTCTGTATCCCCCCACCCATATACTGTAGCATAAAAGCCAGTACCAGTGGAAGTAATGGTACTGTTTCCAGCACCTATAGAGCGTCTTGCTATAGAAAAAGCAGGGTTACCTGGTACAGGAGCCCAGGCGAGCGGCCCACATGTGCAACTAACATTAGCTGTATTAGCAGTGGCTGTTACGATATTTACTCGATGCCCCCAGTAGGAAGTTAGGTTCATTCCTGAAATTGTAACGTTTGTATTGGGCATTACCTCGATGGGGCTAAGCAAAATAAAGAAAGGGTCAGAATAATTAGTATTATCACAAGATTGTCCCCTACTGAATTGTGCAACAGCGATGGGGCGGTTAGCAGTGATATAACAAGCTTGAGTGGTAATATTTCCACTTAGTGTATGGGTTTGGCGACAATTGAGTGTGGTTACAGGGTTTCCATTTACTTGGATAGTGGTATTATCTGCAATAGCCATAATTTTAATAAAGTCTCCACCCGTCCTATTTAGAAGAGGTACAGTAATGTATTGGCTGCCGAATTTGGTAACGGGAAACATTTGCTCAAAAATATGGTCACAATATGTGCATCCTCCTATATTGACACACACATTTCCAGCAAAGACGGCAAAAGGGGGCGAATTTCCACAAGCAGAGCCGGCTGCACGAACGCGAGTACCAGTTAGGTCACCCGATCCTGCAGCCTGTATTTGCATTAGCTGCCCTTGGTTCAAAGTTACAATTTGGGGAATATTAGCGGGCCAGCCATTTTGGGTAGCTACACTAGGAATAATTTCTACTTGGGTATTATTTTCCGTAGCTACGATCATAAATTCACTTTTATTCCACGAATTTTCGACTGTTGAGTGAGTAAGGATGATATAATCTAGCCCTAGTAAGTGTTTAGGTAAAATAAGGGTAGCATCTGAGCTACCTGTTTTTTCACTATTGGCATATACGTAAACAGGGCTATTTGCTGTAACTCGGATTGCACGATTGAGTATTACACCACTTTGCCCAACAATTTCTGCGGCAGCAGGGATATTTACCTGGGTAGTAGTATTGGCGGCAACCACAAAATTTTGGCTCCAGGCAAGTCCGGGGATAGAAACGGTTCCTGTAGTTGCAACGGGAGAGCTAATAAATACTGAAATAGGAGTACTTCCTCCATTATTTTCCATGAAACCTAGCCAAAATTCTGTACCCATGGTAGTGCTTTGAGCTTGGGCGGTTTTACTACTAAAGAAAAAAGTAGCGACTGAAAGAATAATGAAAAAGTTGATATACAAAACAGGCATGGCAATTCTTTGACTTATTTGTATAAAAATACAACAATTTTTTAATAGATTTTTAATAATTATTAATAGTTAAGCCCCAAAAGCAATACTACGCTCTGAAATGAGTTATTTTTTATTTTAGCAGGCGTAAAAAGTATATAAGCCAGAATAATAAAGTTAAGATTTATTTATAAAACTATGCCTGTTAATAGAAATGCATTCTTAAGGTATTTTGTTTTGGATGAATGTTTTCGAAATAAAAACATTTTATTTACTAAGAAGGATTTGAGTGAAAAGCTTGAAAATTTAGTAGGGTACAAGGTTTCTGAAAGACAGTTGGGGGAGGATATACGTTTTATATGGAGTGAACTTTTTAAAGCTAATAATGAACATGAAGTATTTGAAGCCAATTTGAGAAAAGGTAATAGAAAAGCTTTTAGATATCTCGATACCCAAAGGAGTTGTATTCCTCACCTGATTTATACTCCTAAAACTATTGACACTCTTCGTTCTGCCTTTGAAACTTTGCAGTTGCTAGAGGGTATTCCACAATTTGAATGGTTACGCGACTCCTTGATAAATTTAGAAGGCTCTATTAATAGCCTTACAACTAAAGAACCCCCTATTGTGGAATTAGAGCATGTTTCGTATGCTGACCCTGATTATGCTAAAAAGCTTCATCAGTTTTTCGATTTTATAAGGCAAAGGCGAGTAGTAGTAGTAGAATATCAAAACTATGGAGGAGAGCTGCAAGTTATAACTTTTCATCCTTACTTTTTGAAGCAGTATAACGGAAGATGGTTTGTATTTGGATATAACGAGGAGGAGGATAAAGAAGATTGGAACTTATCTGTTGACGATAGGATCAAATCTATTAAAGAAAGTACTAAAGAATATCGACCATGTGGCATTGATTGGAAAGAATACTTTGAAGATATTATAGGAGTTACCAAGTATAGAAATAAGGAGGCAGAAGAAATTATCCTTCATTTTTTCGATAGGACGGCAAATTATATTAAAAGCAAGCCTATTCATGGTAGCCAGAAAGATAAGTGGTTAGGGAATGGTACCCTGGAAGTAAAAATAAAAGCAATACCTAACTACGAACTAGAAAGATTAATTTTAGGGTATGGCAAGTTTGTTAAAGTTATTGCGCCTGAGCACCTCAAAAACGCAATTGCTGAGCAGCATAAGGCAGCTTACGAGTTGTACTTATCTTAGGGCTTTTTCAATTACTTTTTCAGCGTTGATATAGAAGTTATGATTAGGATCTGGTAGTCCGAATTTTTCTGAAACTTTTGAAAAGCATTGATCAAATTCAGGTAACTTTCGAAAGATTTCTTCTTTAGAGAGAACAATTCCCTTATGAACGGCATGATTGCGAAGCTCTGAAAAAGAATTATCGCTTGGATTTTTGCCAATCAGTAGCTTAAACAATTGGTCTACAATTGTTTTATTGGTTTCATTAAGTTCTTTGGTTTCTGCACAAAGGAGCACATATTGCTGTAAGTAAGACTGTGCTCTGCTTTTTAGGCTATTTTTTATTTTCTTCCTTACACCTTCTCTCTGGGAAGGCCTTTCTGTATCAATATTATGAAATTTTTTTAATAAGAATTGAGTATAATTTTCTACAAAGACATGGAATTGTAGTAAACAATCATTGTAGTTTTTTTTATGATAAAAGTAGTGAGCAACTAATAAAATTTCTCTAAGATTAAAAAATTGATTACTATCTAGTGCTGCTCGGAATTCAGTATAAGTTTCTGCCGGTTCTCGTTTGAGAAATTTATCTAGTTTTTCAAAGTATTGTTTGATTGCTTCTTTGTTATCTTCTCCGATTTTTTTGGCTTGCTCGTATCGTAAAGTAAAACGATGTTTTAGAAATTCAATATAATGAATGATAGGCTCTGCGAACTGAATTTGTTGCAAGATGGTTAAAGCGCCCTCGAAATTGCCATGTTTTACTAGAGAAAGGGCTGTTTCTAGATCCAAAATTTTACGGAATTCAAAGGGTTCTACTTTTTCTACGGTGCTTTGCAAGTTTTTTTCTTGCTTTACGTTATATACTTCAAATTGCCTATGCTTGAGTACATATTCTGCTGCTATTTTCATTGCCATTTTTTGCTGAGCGGTTCCACCTGCGTCACAAATAATAACTGGCTGTTTAGATTCTTGCATAGGCTTAAGAAGATTTCTATAAAAAATGATTAATTGGTTTACGTCTATTACTACTGGAATTGGTATAGCAGAAAACTTGATTTCGGGGTATTGCTTAGAAAAGATTTTCTCTAAAAGGAGGGCTACGTAGTAGGTATCTTGAGATTGCGGGGGTTCCTGGTGCGAGCCTATTAACAGCACACTTTCAACTTCGGTATACACTTGGCCTAGGAGAGTAGGTAGAATATTAGGTTCTATTTTTTCCATTTGTCCAGCTTCATACAGTAGTTTAGTAATGGAATAGAAGGTATCTCCTGTATAATCTTGCCCTTTATTTTCTGCTTTGATAGGCTGCCTATCATACAAAATGTTTCGATTACCTATGTTAGCAATGAGTACTTTTTTCATACTAGTAATATTTTTTTATCAACTTATTAATCTCTTCATAGGGGTTAGCATCCAAAGAAAAATATTCTTTTAGGGGCTGAAAGATTTTTTTCTTTACTTGGGCTTTTGTTTGTTTATACTCCTTACGATTTTCCCATTTAATGGAATCGTTGTTGTTTGCTTCAATTAACTTGCTATAAATATGCTTTAAGGAAATAGGATCAAAATCATGAGCGCCGATTGATTTATTCCTTAGCTCGTTGAGGGGAAATAAATTTTGATAAACAACCAAGGCTTTTTGGGTTTTTTCGCAATTTTGAGAAAAATATTCTAATAAGGCTCTATAAACGAGTTTATTAGGACGACTATAATTCAACCTTAATTTTTTTATGTAGTAATTCTCTAAAAAGTCTCTCAATTTATTATCTTTTTTTGAGATATATTCTTCAAGCTCTTTGAGGAATGTGTTTTCATTTGAGACATCGAATCCAAATATGCGTTTTAATTCTTCTTCACCCAGTTCTTCTGCTATTCGAGTAAGGCGCAATGTGCAGTCTAAGAAATGCTCTTTTTCGTATAAAATTTCCGAAACATAAGTGAGTTCTATAATCTTATTCTGTGCGCTATTACTCTCTACATCTCGGAGATAAATTACTTGATTATCCCGCCACTTTCGAAGCTCAGGCTCAGTTATCTTTTGCAATTCAGCTCTAGCAGCTTCAAAATCAAAATTAAAGCGGTGTTCAGCGTAGGCAGCTATGTACTTTATCCTATTAGGAATTTCTAAGTATTTAATTGCAGAATAGTTGTAGTTTTTTAATAGTTCTTCTAGTCTTATTTTTTCTCTGTCGCGAAGGTATTGCAGGTTGAAATGTTGCTCCGAGCAGTCTTCGGTCCTTGCACTTACAGAAAGAGTAGTTAGATTTTTACCAATTTTATTGAGGCAATTAAGGAGCAGGGCAGTATTAATTGCGTCAATACCCCCTTGGGTGCATAAAAATACATGGTAGTTTTTTTTATGTAAGGTATAAAGAGGGGATTGTTTAGTATTGAAGCGTTTTAGCCAAAAGGGGTACATTGCATCTAAATACGCAACATCTTCTTTTACTAGCTCTATATAGATATTCTCAGCGATAACGGGAAAGGATTTTTCTTCTAATAGTTTCTTTAAAATTTGTGCAAAATAGAGGCTATCAGCATCATAAAAGCGTTCTCCTACCTCAGGCAATTGATCTGTTGCAATAAAGATAACGGCTTGCAGGTTTGTAATACCTTTATTTTTAAGATAATTAGCTACGGGTGTAAAAATAGGCGTAATAATTTCTTTTTTACATCTTTGCCAGTGTTCTAGGATGTATTTTCCTCCCTCACGAGCTCGGAAAACTTTATTATCATTTTTATCTTTTGTATATAACCTGTCTGCTACTGGAACGCCGCTATTTTCCAAAACTTTTTTATAAGTTAAATTACCCTCTGGGAGAGGTAGCACATCTCGTGTGCCTACTGTATAGATAAGTGCTTGCTTTTTTTGTTTTTTTGCCACTGTGATATATTTTTATTTGATGAATAATTTAAAAAATTTAACTAAACCTTCTCTGGTACTCAACCCTTTGTACATTACCTTTGTTATCCAGGGCTTTAATGCTTACATAATGCCAGGAGCCTATTTCAAGCCGGCTAGAATAACTTCCTTTAGCCTGTTGGTTACCTCCTTCTAATAGAAGTTCAAATACCACTTCTCTACCACTCTGAGAAATTACCTTAGCAGGTATATCTTTAGCGCCTTGGCGTAACCTTCCCTTATAAGGAAGGGGAGCTAATTCTACAGGAGGCGGCGAAGCGGCAGTAGAAGTAGGTGTTTCTGTATCTTGGATTTGAACTATTTGGGCTATACGTTTAGGTAGTACAATTCTTTCACGGAGAGCTACAGCTTGCTTGGGGTCTTCTAGAATTGAAAGTTCTACAAAACCTGGTAGATAAAATTCTAGTTTGTTATCAAAGTTAGAAAACAGCCAGCGGCGAGTTTTATACTTTTTTTCCTTGTTTTGTTTTATTGGCAGAGTATGATCTTCAAATTGCCAATCTCCCGTAATACTGTGAAAACCACTGCCAAAGCCCAGGCGAATTACTGCTTTTTTTTGATTTTCTATCTTAGAGACGTGACTTAATAAATTTTGTACATATTCCACAAGGTCTTGATGATAGTCTGCTCCAGTGAAGGTTTTGTAAAAATTGAGTTCTTTTTGTAAATATGCACGTGTATGAGAATTTATAAGCCTAAAGAGTTCGAATAAGGGTTCAGAGCTTTCTAAATAAGAGCCTTTTAGAGTAGGAGTGAACTCTATTTTTTTGCCTTTTATAGTTTTTTCAAGCCCCATTTTAAGTAAGTTCTTATTAACTGCTATTTGCAAGACTCCCTTTTTTTTAGGTTGGATGCAATGTAAGGCAGTGGTAAAATCTTTTTCATTGAATTTAGAGTCATTATTGCCTTTTCTACCATGTTTCCATCCGCTCACCCATTCTCTCCCAGAATTATATACATTGAAAATTTTGGAATTATAAAGTTCTGTTTCTTCCCAGTTAAAATGAGTATCTCCTACTATCAGAAATTTCATTAAGTTGTTTTGAATTTTACCAAATAATTTTTCTTCAAGTTCTTTACTCCGAGGTTTGGGGTCAATAGATTTACTGTACACTTTTTTATACCAGGCTTTGAAAAGTACAGAACGAATAGCTCCTTTAAGAGAAGAGCCTGGAATGTAAGGAACATCTAGGCCTGTTGTAATCATAGGTCGAATAGGCTCTTGATTTGAATATTTGAGTCGAGAAACAAAGTAGGAGATATCTTCAAGGCTTAGATTAGCTACTTTTTTTTCAGCAACCCTATCTAAAAAATTTGCGATATCACTAAATTCAAGGCTAAATCCGTAGTTTCGTGCTAATATTGGTAAAAGTTTATTTTCGTCAATAATGTAAATTTTACTTCCCTTGCATAAATAGTTCATGCCCCTATGCCATTTTTTCTCGTCTACCGTACTAATATGTAGCGGAGACAAAGTTTCTAGCGCAATGTGATATATGCGATTCTGATTATTTTGTGCATACTCCTGAATAGTTGAATTAGAAGTTGATAGATTCATAGTTAGCTAGTTATTTATTCAAATAAACCGGAAGAAACAAAGCTTTTCCACAGCGAATTATTTTATGGTCTAAAGTACGTGGCGTTTTTTCAGGACTAAGGTCCACATTAGTCCCAAGAGTAAAGAATCTTTGATTTTGTGCTGAAAGGAAACTAGGGAAGTGAAATACAGAACCTTCCTGAAACATATAAATATTTTTTTTGCGGTAGCTCAGGAAGTTAGGTGTTGTAATCCACCCCCCTCTTTTAATTATCTCGTAGCCAATTTTAGTAGCAGCAATATTAGAAGTATTATCCTGGCTGCTTGATAATAGAGCATTTAGTTCCTCATAAGAAGCAGGGCAATATAACGACAGGTTGATAAGCAGATCTGGTTTCCTTTCTGCTGCTGGTGGCCCATAAGAAATGGCAAAGTCTTTGATGCAAAATTTAAATTGCCCTTGGCCAATTGTTTTATCACTGCCAATCCCTATATCCTGTAGTATGGTCAGTGCTGCTTTTAAAACACTTTCGGCTTCTGGATTTTCTAAAAGTGCTAAAAAGAAAAACCCTCCTCCAGGCAAGAATTCTAACCTTTCTTGGTAAAAAATTTGTGTATCGCCTACTTCCTCTCGCGGTACTCGAATACGAGGTACAACCCATCTTACTATTAAATCCAATTCTGAATTTTCACTTGCACAGTTAGTAATTAGAGAGAGCGCGTTTCGAAAGATATTTTTAGGATTATCGTGTGAACATACATATTTTTTAAAGACGTATTCGCTAATATTTTCTATAGGGGTAAGATTTTTCCCCTGTAGTAAGTTGAAAAACTGCTCCTTATCTAGCCATTGTATTTTTTTGATTTTTTTGGCAAGACTAGGATCTTGAGCTGCTGCTTGCTTCTCGTTTTCTTCTTTTTTTGCGGGCGTAAGTTGAAGAAAAGGGCGGGGAAAGAAATGTACATACTTATTTTCATTTACCTTGATAAAAGGAAAGGCACTAGAAAGGGTAAATGGCAAAGTAGGATATTCCTCCAATGGATAATCCACCAAGGAAAGAGCATAAATAAGGGCTGCATAAAGGGTATCGGAATGCAAGCGGTGGCTGGAATTGCTATAGTCGTAAGGCTTAGCATCTGAGAGATGAAAAGGAGTTTTGAAATTTATATATACAGCTTTAAGCAAGGAGAGTTCCATTTTATAATTATTTTGCAGCTTGTAAAATTCTTAAGTTTGATTCTAAGTACTTATGTTTAAATTCACTTGCTGGTTGTTCTTCTACGACTAGTTGGTTATTGCTTGCATCCCATTTGAATTGGGTTTCTCCTTTGCGCCAATTACTAAAAGTAACTTGCCCATAACCCCGGCTGCCGCTGCCTCCTAAGTAATCATTTTGCAAAAGAACAATAGCTAGTGCAAAAGTGCTAATAAGTTCTTCCTCACTATCGCCATCAAAGACATTAATGATAAATTCTGCCCCGAATATAGCCCCTGCTGGTACGCGTTCTTGTTGCCTGGGGTGCTCAGCTTTCCCTTCCACGCGACTAATGTAATTTTCAAATTTTACTTCTGTAAAGGGCAAGTCAGTAGTAGAAGAATACTGCAATAACTGGCGCGATTCTTGTTTCAAGTAACAGTCTCGTACGATAAGACGCGATGGATTGCCCGGAGTATTTTTATCTTTATCAGCAGCACCGAAAAGCCGGCAAATAGGTGAATGTCTTTGTTTTTCGTCTTCATATCCTGCAATTAGCTGTAATAGTGAGCGCATTTTTCCTTTCAGGGAAGAGCCGGGTATGTAGGGCTCAAGATTATCTTTACGGCGAATAATAGGGTTATCAATTCCTCCAATTTCAATATTTTCCTTACTATCGCCAATGTGTAAGCCTGTAAGAATATGTAGATCGGCTTGAATACAGATTTTTTTAATAAGTTTTCTCATTTTTGCTTCCATGGTTGATAGTTATTATTTCTAAGACTTTTTTTCTTCATAGTATTTATGATAGGCCACGATAGCTTCCATTGCTTTAATGAAGTTAGTAAATTGCTGTAGGTTGCTAATTTGTTGTAATCGATTTTTTACCCATTCGGCAAAATCTTTAAGTTTGGTTTTTCCCTCGTCTCGAGCAACCGCATAAGCAAGTTGCGGAATAATTCCGATTAATTCGTCTCTGTCTATAGGCACGGGGGCTAGCTCTATTTTTTTATCGTTTTTATTGCTTTCTGTGTTAGAGTCATTTACAGCTGGAGTTGTTTGCTCTTTTTTTTCTTGTGCAGTGGGAGTCGGGGCAGCTTGCTGAGTGAGTCTACTCAAAATTTGGATATGGATTTTTTTTATAGCCCCAAAAAACTTACGTAATTGACTGGCTGTTAAAGGATCTTTATTCGATTCACCTCCCTTTTTAGCTAGGTAATAGGCAAACTTTTGCAACCAGGCGATCGCTTCTTCGTTTAAATGCTTTTTGTTCAGCCATGTACTCCATTTTTCATCCTGCCTAGGATGTTTAATACCATCAAATTTTTCATCAAAACCTTTAATAGTTTCCATACTTCTAAAAATTTAATTTGATTTTTTTACAAGGCTTTTATTATCTGTTTTCAATTCTAGCTCTGCCCAGCGTAAAGCTTGGCAAGTTAGAAGCAGACTTCTATTTTTATCTACTTGAATTTTTTTCTGCGTATATATGCTGAATTGATATTCACCAATAAGGGCAAATTTGAAAAGATTAATAAGTGTATTTTTGATTTGTTCTTTTTCAAAGGCATTATGAGTTTTAATTCGGTCTAGTGCTCTTCTAAGCTGGTAGAAAAGATGAAAACACCAGGTATATTGCTCGTTTTTCTGCTCTTCGCGGTAGGTATAAAATAAATGAAATAGACTTTTAGGAATTAGGTCTTGTTGATAAAGTATCAAGATTTCATTTTTTAGTTGAATTACAATTTCAGCTTCTTTTTCCCAACTTATGGCTTCATCAAAAAAAACAATTGCATTTTTTTTCTTTTTAGGAGTTTTTCCATTAGTAGAGGAGTTGGCTGGGGTTTCATACTCTTTTGCTTTATCTTCTGCCTCACCGGCAGCTAAAGCACTTTTGCGTACCGGATATTTTAGGGGCTGAAAGGCAATGCCACCCGAAATAGAAATCTTTTCTTCCCCTCCTACATATTCTCGAAAATGTTCTCGGATAGTATAAGCAAATTCAATAGTTTCTTTCCACCTTCCCAAAGCAAATATATCGTCACCGCCTGAATAGATAATATTGACATGATTTTTGAATTTTTCATTTTTTTCTCGAATTCGATTCAAGTAGCCAGAGAAGAACAAATCCATGGCGAAAGAAAGAGTAGCATAGCCAGCGAAATTTCTGTTCTCAGCGGGTAAACCATGGATAAAAAGTTGACCAAGGTTATCTACGTCCATTCTAAGAATGCCTAAGCGCTTGAAATCATCTTGCTTACAGAAATCATCAAAAGAAAGAATTTTCCCCGAAGCATCTTCTACTTGTTTATTGCCTCCATAAAGGTGAAAGCCTAAGCTAAATTTTTGAAGTAAGGGGCGATTTTTAGGATTTAAAAAGTCAGTATCGTTCAAAAAACGGATTTCTGATCCTTTAGGAAAGCGCTCAAT
>JANWXU010000028.1:0-31668 GCA_025057395.1 Bacteroidia bacterium
GTGCCTGCAATATTCCCTACCCGGCTACTTGAAATAACTAGTTCTTCGGGCAAAGGGGCACGAGTAGTTAGCTCCCCGGCGCAAGCAGTCTTTTTTTTACGAGGTAGATTTTCCAGAAGAGTTTGAGCCAGAGCAAGGGCTGTACCACTAGGAGCGTCTTTTTTTTGATTATGATGCACTTCATGGATAGCACAGTCAAACTCTGGGTAAGCTTGCATCCATTGAGCAAGTAAGCGGTTAAGTTTTTGCAATAGAGCAACCCCTAAACTAAAATTAGGCCCATATAATACAGCTACTTGATATTTGTGGCACAATGCTTGTATCTTTTCTAAATTTTCATACCAGCCGGTAGTGCCCACTACAATAGGTTTTTGGGTAGGAATAAGACGTTCCAAATTAGAAATTACTGCTTGGGGAATAGTAAATTCTATCCAACAATCAGGCAAATCCAAATCTTGGGAAGAAAAATTTTGCATTTGCTCTGCTTCTAAAATAGTGCTTATTTTATGTCCGTGCGTTGAACATAAATGAGCAATAGTTTTTCCCATTTTACCAAAGCCTACTAGCCCGATATTCATAGTTATGAAACTTAATTAAAATTGGTAGGCAAGCCTAGCTTGCAAAGATAAGGGAGAAAAATAAAAGCCTAAATTTTCAGAAACATCGAAATAACGTAGGTGGGCGTCTACATAAGCCTCAATAGCGCTAAGTACATAAGTTAAAGCACAAGCAATGATACTAAGGTCGCGATTCCTTCGGTAAAAGTCGCGAAATACTAATAAAGTTTGGGGGTTAGGGTATTGAAATACAAAAGAGTCTACTGTTAAGGGGTCGTTATCTGTACGCATGCGGTAGGCATTACGAAAGGTAATATACTGATGATGATTTTGAAGAGTAAAAAAAACACAAGTACCCAGGGCTGCATAAACAATAGGAATTTTCCAATATCTTTTATTATAAACTTGGCCCAATCCAGGAAAAATTAAACTTAGCTTTGCAGCTTTATTAGGGTCGGGCCAGCGCTTATTTGAAGAAAGAGTAGTTTTCAGGGGGAGTGTAGTAGAAGTATCGCCTTGAGCTTTTACTTTTTGGGGCATGCCTATCATTTGGCAAGCAATCCCCAAAAAAAGCCCTAATATTATTGCTACCATGGGGTTGGTGAGTTATTGTAAAAGTTCAATAAGGCGATTTAAATCTTCGGTGGAATAAAAACGCATGCGAATTTCGCCCTTTCCTTCTTCTGTAGAAGTAATTTGTATTTTGGTATTATATTTTCGGCTCAATTCTCGGCTTAATTCTTGAATTTGAATTTGATAGGGAGTAAGGGAAGTTTTTGATTTTTGTTTTTTAGGCGAATTCAAATTTTCTTGAGATAGTTTACTAATTTTTTCTTCAGTTTCTCGAACCGAAAGTCCTTTTTGTATTATTTCTTGATAAATGCTTAGTTGTAATAAAGTATCTTCTACGCCCGCAAGGGCTCTTGCATGACCAAAAGTAATTTGATTTTCTCGAATACCTTTTTGTATTTCAGGCGGAAGTTTGAGTAAACGTAGATAATTATTAATACTAGGCCTTTTTTTACCTACTTTTTCTGCCACCTGCTCTATGGTTAAGTTACACTCAGTCATTAAGCGCTGGTAAGCAAGGGCAATTTCAATAGGATTAAGGTCTTCACGCTGAATATTTTCAATCAGTGCAAATTCTAGCAATTGTTCATCGTTGGCTTGGCGAACATAAGCAGGGATTTTTTGTAGCCCTGCTAAACGAGCAGCTTGCAATCGCCTTTCTCCTGCAATCAACTGATAAGAATACTCTGCTAATTTTCTTACTGTTATAGGCTGAATAATACCCTGTTCTCGTATAGACTGCGCTAGCTCCTCCAAAGATTCTGCCGAGAAATCAACTCTAGGCTGATAGGGGTTGGGTTCTATTTGGGAAATTTCAATTTCTAGTAGACTTCCTGATGCACTCCTATTAATTTCTTCCAGACTTTGCTGGATAATAGGAGCATCCGAAAGTAAAGCACTTAATCCTTTTCCTAGACCTCGGCGCATAGTACTTTATTTTAAAATTTTAATTCTATCTTCGCTCCAATCACTCATTCACAACACTAGTAACCCGGGCAGGTATATTATGTTTTTTTAGAATCTCGGTTGCTAAATCTGTATAGTTAATTGCCCCCTTACTATTAGCATCGTGAAGAATGACTGGTACCCCAAAGCTAGGAGCTTCGCTTAGTTTGGTATTGCGCTGAATTACAGTATTAAAAACCACATTGCTAAAATTTCTTTTTACATCTTCTACTACCATATTGGATAAACGTAGGCGGCTATCGTGCATAGTCAGCAAAATACCTTCTATTGTCATATTAGGATTAAGGCGTTGCTGTACTATTTTAATGGTATTGAGGAGTTTTCCCAAGCCTTCTAGAGCAAAATATTCGCATTGTACAGGAATAATCACGGAATCACAACTAGTAAGCGCATTTACCGTAACTAAGCCCAAAGAAGGGGAGCAATCAATAATGATAAAATGATAAAGCCCACGTAGCTTATCAATCACTTGTTTCATTTTTCGCTCGCGGTTGGGTAAATTAATCATTTCAATTTCAGCGCCCACTAGGTCTATATGGGAGGGTAATAACCAAAGATTAGGCACTTCAGTCTTTAGAACAGCATTGCGGGGATCAATTTCTTCATTCATAATACACTCATATATGCTACGCTGCACATTTCTTGGGTCTACCCCTAAGCCTGAAGTAGCATTAGCCTGAGGGTCAGTATCCACAACGAGTACTTTAAAATCCATAACAGCCAAGCATGCCCCCAAATTAATAGCCGTAGTAGTTTTGCCTACCCCCCCTTTCTGATTGGCAATCGTTATGACCTTAGAAAATTCTACCATAAAAGGAAGACATTAGATGTAATTATTTTTGCAAATATACTTAGATTCTAGTTTGCTTTAGTAATTTTCAAAATTGGCGCAATAGCTTTTTGTTCACACTTCAATAAACATTCACGATGGGAGTATTTTTACAACTTTTTTCTTTTTGCTGGAGCAAACGTTTCTTTTTTATTTTGAGCATACTCACTCTTTGTAGATGTTCTCCTCCCCCCAAATCACCCCAAAAAGTTTTTCGAATGAACATTGCTGCAGGCTTAAGTAGCCTAGATCCTGCCTTTGCTAAAAACGAAGCCAACATTTGGATAGTTTCTCAAATCTTCAACGGTTTAGTAGAATATGATTCTCTGCTACAGATTCAGCCTGCTATTGCTAAGCGATGGATAATCTGCGATAGCGGAGCTACTTATACTTTCTTTCTACGAAACGATGTATACTTTCACCCTCATCCTGCCTTTAGAAATAAACAAGCATTGGGAAGAAAGGTAAAAGCTCAAGATTTTGTTTATAGCTTTACTAGAATTGCCAACCCCCGTACCGCTAGCCCCGGCCAGTGGATTTTTAACAACCGCTTACTTGGCATCCAAGATTTTCAGCAAGGCAAAATAGATACTCTAGCGGGTTTATACGCCCCTAATGATACAACCCTTATCATTCGCCTAAGTAAGCCTTTTGCCCCCTTTTTAGGACTTTTAACCATGCCCTATTGCTACGTAGTTCCGCACGAAATAGTTACATATGAAGGTAAAAATTTTGCACTTGCCCCTATCGGTACGGGGCCCTTTAAATTCAAAAGTTGGAAGGAAAACCAGCAGCTGATTTTATTAAAAAATCCACACTACTATGAAAAGGGACTGCCACATTTAGAGGCTATCTCTGTAAGTTTTATAGGAAATAAATTAACGGCACTTGCTCATTTTTTAAATGAAGAATTGGATTGGCTAGATGGAATTGACCCTGTGGCAAGCCAAGAAATTCTTACTCCTGAAGGCAAACTTAAACCGCAATATCGAGCCCGATTTCGCTTGCAAATAGGCCCTCAGCTTACTACTGAGTATATTGGCTTATATGCTCCGCCTAATAGTGGACATCCTTTATGCAAAAAGGAATTCCGCTTAGCACTAAATTATGCTATTAACCGACTAGAATTGGCTAGATATGTGCTTCGAAATATGGCAACTGCTGCACAACATGGTATTACCCCTCCTGGAGTACCCGGTTTTACGAGCATTAAAGGATACAATTTTGCACCCGATAGTGCCCGCTATCTTTTAAAACTTACAGAATACTCTTTAGGCAAACCGCTCCCCCCTTTAGCTTTGTATACTACTGCTAATTACCTTAAAGTAGCTGAATATTTACAAAAATGCTGGGAAGAAATAGGGCTCTCTGTAAAAATAGAGTTTACAGAAGCAAGTACATTAAGAGAAATGGCAGCCCAAGGAAAAATCCATTTATGGCGCGCTAGTTGGATGGCAGACTATGCAGATGCAGAAAATTTTTTGGCACTTTTCTATGGGCCTTATATGCCACCAGCTGGTCCTAATTACTCACGCTATAATAACCCTCTTTTCAACCAATGGTACGAGCAACTTCTCACTACTACCTCTTACGCCGAACGCAAAACGTTGTACTCAAAACTAGAACAGCTCATAATACAAGATGCACCCATAATACCCTTGTATTATTATAAAATAGTAAGAATTACCAATAAAAGATTTAGTTGCATTCCGCAAGCACCTATCAGTAGCTGGCTAGCCCTAAAGTATGTTCACTGATTCAACTACCTACCCCAAAATCAAAACTTAATTCCGGGAATATTTTAAAATGACTATTTTGCTGAATTTTTTGATGGATATTCTCAATATTTTTAAATACTTGAATAATTTTTTGCAAGTGATTAAATAAAAAATCCAATCGAGCTATTTCTTCGGAAATTTCTAGCAAGTAAACTTTCTGCTCAAAACTTAATCCACAAGTGTGCGCAATTTGATACGAAAGTGGGATATTACTCTCCCTCCTAATTTCAGGTACAAAAGGAGGATGAATGAACTTGAGAAAAGTTTGATACAACATAAGCACTTTTTCCTCTAGTACAAGGTTGCCCTGATTCTGTTGTTCTATGTAAATCACATTTGCCCAATGATATTCGTCCCTGTTTTCACTTGTTATAATCCGAATCACTTTGAAAGGCTGTAGCCCACGCACAACAATATCCATTCTTTTATCCTCATAAATCTTGGCAATCTGCTCTATACCCATGGTAATTCCAGTTGTTGCAACTTGCCTGCCACTAACAGGCAGTAAACCAAAAATCTTATCTCTACTTAAAATATCATTTACTAACTTGATATAGCGTTTTTCATAGATATGTAACGGAAGTAATTCACCAGGGAAGACTACTATTTCTAAAGGGAAAATAGGAACTAACTGCATACTAAATAACTGCATATTTAATTTTGCTAAATATAAAAAAATTATACTCCAGGCTAAACCTACTCACTGTTAGGCCAATAAAAAATATTTCCAAATTTACTGTTTGCCCACAGGAACCTTTATTATAAAAAAAATGAAAAAATACTTTGGAAGGTAACCTAAAAATTAACTAACTTTGTATTACTAAAGTGCAACGGAGAGTAGCTCAGCCCGGTAGAGTACACGTCTGGGGGGCGTGTGGTCGTGGGTTCGAATCCCGCCTCTCCGACTTTCCATAGAAAATCGGTTATAATCAACCGATTTTTTTATTTTCTATGCAGCGAACACCCCAAAATATTTTACTTCATTATTGGAATTATTCCAGTTTCCGCCCTCTACAGGAAGAAATTATTAATACTATTCTAAATAGCAAAGATGTGCTAGCTCTTTTACCTACTGGCGGCGGGAAATCAATATGTTACCAAGTTTCAGGCATATATCTAGAGGGAGTAACTTTGGTAATCTCTCCCCTCATTGCACTCATGAAAGATCAAGTAGAACAGCTTCAGAAGCGAAAAATTCCTGCCTTTGCTATTACCTCCTTATTAGAAGCAAAAGAAATTGATGCTCTTTTACATAAAGTTAAAAATTTTCGCTTCTGTTTCTTATATTTTTCTCCTGAAAAAGTAAATACAGAATTTATTATCAATCGTATACAACATTTTCCTATTCGTCTTATTGCCATAGATGAAGCGCATTGTGTGAGCCAATGGGGACATGATTTTCGTCCTGCCTACACCCAAATTCCTCTACTTTATGCTATTTTTAATAAAAGGCCTCCTATTTTAGCTCTTACAGCAACTGCTACTCCAGTAGTACAACAGGAAATCGTAGAATTGCTCCAACTGCAACAACCTGTTATTTACAAGCAATCTTTTCGGCGCCCCAATCTATTCTGGCAGGTACATCACAGCACAGCTCGTTTGTTAAGCTTAAGTGAAGAACTAAAGCGCAAAAAAAATGAGTGTAGCATTGTATATGTTAATGCCCGTAATAAAGCTCAACAAATTAGTGAACATCTAAACCGGCAAGGATTGCTAAGTACGTTCTATCATGGGGGCTTAGAAAAAAAAGAACGTGAAAAAGTGCAAAACGCTTGGCTAAATAACCAGATTCCAATCATGGTAGCTACTAATGCCTTTGGTATGGGCATTGATAAACCCGATGTAAGAAATGTGTACCATTATGATATTCCTTTAAATTTAGAAAGCTATTACCAAGAAGCCGGACGAGCAGGAAGAGATGGAAAGCCAGCCTTTGCTACTATATTCTATGATAAAGTTGCCCTGCAAGAACTTTACCACCGTATTCGAGACCTCTCTCCTAGTTACGAAGAAGTAAAAACATTTTATCAGTTTTTATGTAATCATTGCCAGTATGATTTAGTTACTCTTCCTCCCTACATAGCAGAAATACAAACTGCCCGCCTGCAAAAACAATATAAAATTAATAGTTTCCGTCTCGCACAAATGATACGTATTTTAGAAAATGCAAAATTGATAGCTATAGAAAATTATGAAGCAGGTATAGCTTACATACAAATATTAGTCTCTCCTGACTACATATTTTCTTTGCAAAATACTACCTATGGCCCTATTTTAGAAAACATTCTTCGCCAAAGTGGAGGAAAAGTATTTACGCAAGCTACAAAAATTTTTTTAGAAGAACTAGCAAACCAACTCTCTCTAGACCAAGCTACTCTTTTGCAAAAAATTGAGCAAATGCAAAGTAATCAGTGGCTTAGTTTCTCTTTTTATAAAGGTCAGGATAAAATTACTTTTCTTGAGCCACGCAGCTCCTTTACCCCTCAAGTCATTAATTGGCCCTTGCAACAGGTTTTACAAGCAAGAATGCAGGAGCGCTATCAACGAATGCTTGAATATTTGCAAACCTCAAATTGTCGAAGTCAGCTTTTAGAAGCTTATTTAGGTGAAAAAAATACTCCTTGTGGTAATTGTGATAACTGTTGCAAACAAAAGCCTAAATATGTACCACAAAAGCAACGCCACCTAGAAACCCAAATACTTCAAATACTAAGCACCTATTCCGAAATAAGCTTAAGTGAAATAAAAGCATTGGTTGGCATTGAACCCTTCGAGGAGTCTATTTTTGAAAATACTATCCGCAACTTATTATATGCAGAAAAAATAAAAATGACCCCTACCTTTAAGGTAAGTTTATCTTAAAGATAGAGCCCAAATAAATTTACACAGAATAAGATGCTAGGTACTGTTGCTTAATTTTTTTGCGGTCTAATTTTCCTGCGTCGTTCTTGGGCAGCTCTTCTACTAACCGAATAATTTTAGGAATTTTGAACTTAGCAATTTTGCCAACGCAATATTCTAAAATTTGTGTCTCACTTAAGTCGCTACCCTTTTTCTTGACTACTAACGCCATGCCCACCTCTCCCCACTTAGAGTCTGGAATACCTACTACTACTACTTCTTGAATATCAGGGTGCCCATAAAGACAACGCTCAATTTCTGCAGGATATATATTTTCGCCCCCTGAAATGAACATATTCTTTTTTCTATCAATTATGTACAGGTATCCTTCTTTATCTTTCTTAACAATATCACCTGTTTTAAGCCATCCATTTTCAAAGGCTTCTTTAGTAGCCACTTCATTTCTCCAGTATCCTGGAGTAACAGCAGGACCCTTGAGCCACAATTCGCCCTCCTCTTCTCCCTCCTCAAAAGGAGAAGAAGAATTTTCTGGAACAATTTTCATTTCGAAATAAAAGTTAATAGTGCCTATTGAGCCTTTCTTACGAATTGCATCATCTTGGTGAAGGCTAGTAACACTAGGTCCTGCTTCAGTCATTCCATAGCCTTGCCGTATAGGAATTCCTTTTTTAGCCCAGGTATCAATAAGCGGAATAGGACAGGGTTCACCCCCTGCAAGAAAATACCGCACCGAAGATAAATCTACCTCCTCAAAATTAGGGGCTTGTGCCATCATTTGTAACATAGTAGGAACCCCCATAAAGAGAGTACATTTCTCCTGTGCAAGACAGGTAAGAGTAGCCTGCGGTAAAAACTTTCGAGCTATCCAGAAGCTAGCCCCATGATGTAGAAAAGGCATACAAAAGACATTCCACCCCCCTGTATGAAAAAGAGGCATCACATTAAATGTGCTATCTTGAGAAGTAAGGTCTAAACGCAAAGCCGTATTAATACTATTCCAAAAAGCCATCTTATGAGTATAAATGACCCCCTTAGGCTTTCCAGTAGAGCCTGTGGTATAAAGTAAAAATAAAGGTAAAGACATGTTCTCTTCAGAGGGCTGCAATAAATACCTCTCAGGTAGAGCCCCACTATAACTATTAACTTGCTCCTGAAAATTTTCCAGTGTAGTAATAGCATAAGAAAAACTCTGAAAAGCAACAGAAAAAAACTTCTGCTCAATAATTAACAATTTGGGCTCTACTTCGTGTAAAATTTCTTGAAGCTCGGACACAGAAAGGCGGTAGTTAAGAGGAGCTAAAATAAAGCCTATTTTTTGAGCAGCACTCATCAAAATAAAGTGCTCTACACTATTTTCAGCTATGAGGGCAACTCTATCTTGTGGCAAGACGTGATATTCGTTAATGAGCAAAGCTGCTGCTTGTTTTGCTAATCGATTAAGCATTTGGTAAGTATATTTTTTTTGGGTATCCCAATCTGCAACAGCCACTTTATGCGGAGAATAAAAAGTCCACTTTTCTAACCAGTCAAGTTGCATAGCTAACTCTAAAATAAAAATTCAAGCAATTAAAATAAGTGATAAAATAAACACAAAACTATAGGCTTTCAACGAATAAATTAAAAAAATAACAATATACTTTTTAGATTATAATAATAAGGCAGAATATACTCTGGAATCGATCAAAAAATTTATTCTTAATAACTTTCATTATTCTTTCTATATTTGGATAATATTTGTCATAAAATATGTTGGTAATTATTGCAATCACCAACCATAAGGGGGGGGTAGGAAAAACAACAACTACTATCAATTTAGGCGCAGCACTTGCCCAACTAGGTTTTAAGGTTTTGCTTATCGATATGGACCCCCAAGCTAATCTTACCACCAGCTTAAATATAAAAGATAGGGCAGGTAAAACTATTTATGAGGGCTTAAAAGGAACGGCTCATCCCTTTAATTTAGTAGTTAACGTAAAAGATAATCTTTTTGTAATTCCTAGCTCCATTGAACTAAGCAATGCAGAGGTGGAGCTGAGTGCTATTGCAGGTAGAGAATATTTACTAGCAGAACTTATCGACCCTATTAAAATTAACTATGACTTTATTTTAATTGACTGCCCTCCTAGCTTGGGTATTCTTACACTAAATGCCTTTACTGCCGCTAAATACTTATTAATAGCCATGCAGTCGGAATATTTAGCCTTGCAAGGATTTAGTAAATTAGGAGAGAGCATGCAAGTAATAAAAAAAAGAATAAATTCAGAATTAGAGATTTTAGGTGTACTTTTAACTTTATATGACGCTCGTAAAAATTTGCATAAAGATATTAATGCACAAGTAGAGAGTTATTTTGGCGAAAAAGTTTTTCAAACTAAAATACGAGATAATATTACCCTTGCAGAAGCACCGAAAGCAGGCAAGGATATATTTAGCTATGATGCTTCTTGTAATGGCGCAAAAGATTATCTAGACTTAGCCCATGAGGTATTAACCCGACTTTCCATCCCTTTACCCAGTTGAAAAAATCTCCACACTTCGTTATAGAATGTCTTTTAGTCTAATTATAAAAATAGTGAACTATGTAGTTTTTCTGCTAGGTATTTTTCCTCTATTTTATCGCAAGGGGGGGAAGGCCCATAGAAAATGGGGAGGGTGGCATTACCAAGGTACAGTTTTTTTAAGCATAGTGTGCCTACTCTATGGAATACTAATCGAGTTGAATTTTTTACTTCTTACTGCCTCCTTAGCATCCTTCTATTTTGCTTTTACAGGAAATACTATCATAAAAAATAAATTACGAGCCCAAGGTTTTAATATTTCTCCTTCTTTGAAAAAAGTTACAACTGCCTGTATTATTCTAAGCCTAATGTACACAGTAGGAGCTGTTTTATATTTCAAGAGCCTACCTCAATTCCACCTTATTCTAGGAAGCTTTATCCTCTGTTTAATAATTTACCTGACAACAAAAGACTTACTTGCCTACTTTGCTCCCCAATTGCCTCCTAATTATAAAACCCAATGGCTATATTTTCATATTCATCGCACTTTTTTAAGTCTGCTAAGCTTATTGATTTTGCCTTTTAGTTTTCCTGTTTTTATTACAGAAAGCGTCCTAATTGGAATAGCAATAGTGATAATTATAACTACCTGGCTGTATTACCTCAAGCAATATTCAAACTAAACATAGCTTTTAATTTTTTAATTGCTGATAATAATTAAGTTTTTTTTCAAAGAGTAGAGTTTGATTAGTTCGCCAACTTTGGTTACTAGGATCTAGCATATTCATATTTTTCAGGAGAAGATGGCACAGTTGCTGCGCCTTATCTATATTTCGCAGGGTGAGCATAAGCCTTCGCTCTAAAATATCTTCTGGAGTAGAGGCTTGAGTAAAATCCATCCAATATTTTATTTCCTCTAAGTAGGCAGAAGAATTATTTTCGGATAAAATAATTTCTTCCATAGGAGTAGGATAAATTGACGTATTTTGCAAGTAAGGCTTAGGAATAAAAGCTGTAAGTCTAAGTCTTGCACTCGAAGAAGAAACAAAGGGTATATCTAGCTCTTTAAAAACAAGATCAATGGCTTCCTGCGCCATCTTACGAAAGGTAGTCCACTTCCCCCCCATTACATTTGCCCATTTTAATGAAGGCCAATTTTCAATTTCGTGCGAACGCACTAAATTTTGAGTTTTCTTTTCAGAACTATTCCCTATAAGAGGTCGTGCTCCTATACTAAAGCCCAGGATATCTCTTTTACTTATGGGCTTATCCAGAATAGAGTTTACCGTGTAGAGCAAGAAATCTACTTCATCGCTAGTAATTTTAAGATTTCCTTCTTCTATTTCGAGATTTCTTTCAGTAGTGCCTATTAAAATGATATCTTGCCAAGGTAAAATAAAAATTACTCTACCGTCGGTAGTTTTAGGAAGCAATATTCCATTTTTCAGAGAAATCTGCTGGGGCGAAACGGCAATATGAATTCCTTGACTAGGGTGTAATTTTATAGGGCAGTCTTTTTGCACTTTTCTACGTAATTCGTCAGCTTGATAGCCAGCACAATTCAGAACATATCTTGCCCGAATATTGAATAATTGTCCACTTAAAGCATCTTGAGCTTCTACCCATCCTGGTTCTTTCCAAGTAACCATAGGTAAATAATTGATAAAATTTGCTCCCTGAGCTTGAGCAGCCAATAGTAAAGTAAAAAGGTAAGCATTATCTACAAACTGACCATCATAAAAAAGAACCCCTGCTTTTCGATAGGACTTGCTAAGCACAAAAGCCAATTCTTGCATCTGCTGAGACTTAAGTAATTGGGGCGGTTGTAATTTTTGCTTTCCCGAAAGTTGCTCATAAATCCAAAGCCCCACATAGTAATACCACTGTTTGTATCTTTGAGTAGTAGGAATGATAATAGGCAGAGGACGCGTGATCCAATCAACACTTTGTAATAAAATTTTTCTCTCTTGCAAGGCTTCTTTTACAAGCGCTAACTGAAATTTATCCAAATTACGTATCGCACTCTCCAAATACCGTACTCCTCCATGAAGCAGCTTTGTAGAACTTGTAGAAGCACCACTTCCAAAGTCTCGAGCTTCAATCAAAAGTACTTGCAAACCCCGCAGAACTGCTTCTAGCGCACATCCTATACCTGTAGCTCCACCACCAATAATAAGCAAGTCATAAGTAGTTTTTTCAAGACTTTGTAATATTTCTATTCTCCTTGAACTAGCATTAATAAGCATAATAACCTAAGAAAAGCTATTTTTCTTTTAGAATTAAAGTAGCAGTAATAGGGGCATGGTCAGAAAGGGGCATGGTAGCCATGCCACCTGTGCTTTCATCTTGATGCACTAAACCATTTTGCCAAGGATAATTTGAAAATAGATAATCTAAACGCCGGTTCCAAAATCCTCTTCCATTGACAGTATGAGAATAAAACTTCTTTTCATTTTGGTGATATACTTCTAATGGAATGCACTCTTTAAAGTGAGTATAAAAAGGAACCAGAACCTCCTTTTCGTAGCTATAATCGTCTTCTACAAAATCCTGATCCTTGCAAACAGAATCATCAAAATTTTTGACTTTCTTAGTACCAGGGGGTAGGGTGTTAAGGTCACCCCCAAAAATTAGAATTCCTTTTGTAGCAAATTGCTTGGCTAGGTCAAATAAAATTTGAAGTTGTTTCTTGCGGGTGCCACTTTTATCGTAAGCAGCTAAATGGGTATTGAGAATATATATATCCTTCTGGGGTACAGGCCCTTTAATTTTACAGCTTAATATACACCGCCGTAAATAAAAAAAGCGAGTAATGAAATCTTGCTCTGGTAGTAAAGGCAAAGGATATCGTTTGGCTTCTGTTAGTGGGAATCTGCTGAAAATAGCAATACCTGAATTGATCCTTCCCAACCCTCGGCTAGGCAAATATTTTACATCCCACTGAGAAGCATATACAGCATACTGAAAGTATGTATTTTCCAACATCCAATTCACCATATTAATATAAGCAGAGCGCTTTGCTTCTAAGTCAATCTCTTGCACTAGCAAAATATCAGGACACACCTGGAGAATTTTTTTTCGAAGACCTGCTAAATTTTGAAGTACCTCACCCTTTTCCATTATCACACGATCTCCGTAACAATCGAAAAAAAAATCAATTCTGCCCCCCCCAAACTTGATATTCCAAGACATAACTTTTATAGAGTCACTAGGGTAACTCAATTCTTTTGAAGAAGGTGATATTTTTGATATTTTTTTAAAGTACTGTGCCTCCTCTTCCTCCTCCATCTGGTTTACCAGAAAATTGGTATTAAAGATTACTCCCAGAAATAAAATTATAAAAACGATAAGTACACCAACACCTAATAAAATACGAGAAATAATTCTTTGCATGCTTTGAAATCTTTGCTTGCCTTAATTATAAAAATACATTTTCTGTAACGAAAAAATAGTTTACCTTAGTAAAATCTTATGCTAAAGGCAATTTTTTAGCCTATTAATCAACCTACAATAGTTAGAAAACTTGCAAAATTGAAATACGTATATAAAATTTGCATTAAATTACTTTACTATAAGAAAAGCTATGTCGAAATTTATACCATTTATAGTGGCAATTATTCTGCTGCTTAATGGCTGTGGCAAAAGCGAGGAGCAGAAGCAAAAAGAAGAAGCACTGGATAAAGAAGTAAATGCTTTGCACGAGGAAGTAATGAAGTTGCAACCGGGAGAAAAAGCACAAGCTCTAAAACAGTATAAAAACCAGCTTGATAGCTTAATTAAAAAATATCCCAAAGATTCTACTACCCTTTTAGCGGAGTTCAAGAAAATAGCCGATGCGGAGCAAAAATTAAATGCCGCAAAAACTAATATGGATAATTGGATGAGTAGTGAGGGTGCCAAAAAACCTGACCCTAATATGAACCATGAGCAAGTAATTAAGTTGTATGAGGAGCAAAAAAGTGCCCTTACTAACATGCGTTCAGAAACACAAGCTGCTATTACTGAAGCCGACTCGGCAGTAGCTGCTTTCAAAAGAGCTGTACAAAACCTTACCGCTAAAAAGAAATAAATAAAATCCTACAGTCTTTATACTTTCTCACACACTTAACAGGGCTGCTACATGGCAGCCCTGTTGTTTTTGTGTATGCACTTCGGTCCTTAATCCCAATTAAATTAACTAGATTACTCCTAGGACGCCTTACTCCTTTGAGAGAACACTTAGAACTTAATTAAGCAAATCGACTATTTTTTCTCTATTGCTTAACAGGGGACCTTTATTTTTTCAAACTCAAAACAAGTAAATAAATTAGTTTTTAAGGCTCAAAGCAGCAACAAGTAATAATTTTGTATATTCAAACATCAATCAATTAAGCCTACATATTTTAGTAGCCTAGGTATGTTGCAAATAACGAGCGGAGTAGTCTTCTTATTTTTTTCCTTATTACTGCCCTTATTCCTAAAAGCCCAGGACGAGGCACAATTATACTACGACGAGGGTCAAAAAGAACTGCTCAATGGTAATTACGAGAAAGCCATTTCCTACTTCAAAGCTGCCGCCCAGAAATTCAAACAATACTTTCCAGACTCATTAAATAAGGAATTTTATATCCGCTCAATCAACCAAATGGCACAAGGAATGGTAGCTATAGGTAATACCGAGGAAGCCATTTCTAACCTAGAAAAAAATTTAAGCGAGGCAGAGCAACTAAATGTTAGTAAAAGTGCCCTAAGTGAGGTGTATATGCAACTAGGCCTAGCTTACGATTACGCCGACCAGTACGATAAAGCCATTCAATACTTTCGACATGCTATTTCATTACGTCAAAGTTTTTTAGGGCAAGATAAAATTGATGGGGAGCTAGCTACCATATACCTGTACATAGGTCGAGCTTTGGATAATAAAGGCCTTTTCGATGATGCTATCAGCTTCAAACAAAAAGCGCTTCACTTTTTTGAGTTACCCCAAGCCCAGGAACAATATCCTGGTGCGCTAGGTAATTGTAAAACTAACTTAGGCGCTTCTTACAGCAAAAAAAATGACTTAACTCGTGCTCTAGCACTTTATGAAGAAGCAATAGAGCTCAAACGCAAGGACTTTGGTGAAGAATCTCTAGACCTAGCAAGTACTTATAATAACATAGGCCTTTTGTATATAAAAAAAAGTGACTATACCAAAGCAGTAGAATACTTTAATAAAGCTCTTGCAATTTGGCAAAAGCGCCTTTCTGAAAACCACCCCTATTTAATTACTCTCTATAACAATTTGGGGCAAGCTTATTTTGAACTTCAGGAAAACGAGCAAGCCAAACAATATATCGAAAAAGCCCTGCGCTTAGCTACCGCCGGCAACGAACCTACTGTACAAGCTGCTAATGCTTATCGAAGTCAGGGCAATTTATATTTTGATGCCCAAGATTGGCAAAATGCCCTGCTAGCCTACCAAAAGGCTCTGGATATCCAAGTCGAACTATATGGAGATGCCCATCCCGAAGTAGCTAATACCTATACTAATATTGCTAATATTTATGCCGAGCAAAAAGATACACTGCAATCACGTAAATACTATCGAAAAGCAATCCAAATCTTTGAGGAATACTATAAAGGGGTATATAGCCCTGATTTAGCAAGGGCTTATCTCTTAATGGGGCGTAATTATACTCTTTCGGGCCAATGGAAGCAAGCATTCCAATATATCCAGCGAGCTATAAAAAACGTAGTAGTAGGCTTTAATACTTCCTCTGCCGAACAAAACCCCCCCATTCCGCCTAAACTAGACTCTACTATTATCGATCCTGCTATGTTACTAGAATGCCTCGAAACAAAAGCAGAAATTCATTTCAAACAAAGTGCTCGCGCTAACCCTGCTCGTCGTGGACAAAGGGCGCAGCACATGCCCAATTTAGAAAAAGCCCTCGCCACCTTTCAAACAGCAGTTTCTCTTGTGCAAAGTATGCGCAAAAGTGAATTTTCAGAAGAGGCAAATACACGCCTTTCACAACGCTTTTTTAGCGTCTTAGAAAAAGCCATGCGTTATGCACATCAATATGAAAGCTTCCGCAAACTCGATATCTGGGAAGAAGCTACGTTAAAGGTACTCGAAGATACTGCTGCAAGAGCCATCTTTCAAGATACTCTTGCCCTAGAACAACTTATAAAAGCCTTGAGCCACCAATACCACTTAGACACATATAACCAACGAGCCCTTAAAGCTTTATTTCTAGAATTAGCCCGACAGCGAAATTTACAGCCTAGTAACATTTATAACAATAATCTACCATATAAGATTGATTCTTATATTACCAACTACTTTAACGAACCTACTTTAGTAAGCAAACTCCTTGAACCTTCTTCCTACTATAAAGATATTTTTTACTTCTCAGAACAAAGCAAAGCTGCTAGCCTGCTCAATGCGCTTTATCAAGCCAATCCTCAAAATTTTAGGGGAGTACCTTCTGAAATCATAAAATTAGATAAAGAATTACGTGTTTCTCTTGCAGGTTACAAGAAAAACTTAGCTGAAGAAAAGGCAAAGGGCAAAAAAGCCAAAACTGATAAAATTCAACTCTGGCAGGAAAAAATATTTTTGCTTAGTCTACGCCAAGACTCCTTGTATAAAGTTTTAGAAAAGCAATACCCCGATTTCTTTCAATTGCAGTATGACCCTCAGGGCATTAAGGTTGAACAATTACAAAAACGAATTCGAAAAGACGCTGCCGTGGTAGAATATTTTGTAGGCGATAGTGCGCTATTTATTATTGTAGTTACTAAAAAAGAATATTATGTTTTTCAACAGCCTGCTCTGCCACGCTTAAACGAAATGGTCCGCTCCTTACGCAACGATATGATTTTGCAAGATAAAAGGCAATTTTTGAATTCTGCTACCCTTCTATATAACTACCTTTTTGCCCCCATTGAAGAAGTGGTAGCTAATATAAATTATCTGATATTTATTCCGGATGCTATGCTTAACTACGTACCCTTTGAAGTACTACTTACCCAAAAACCTGCCCCAACAGATAACTATGAAAATCTGCCCTATCTTATCAAAAAGCATAAAATCTATTATTCTTACTCCGCCAATCTACTCTTTGATGAAAACGATCCTAATAAACAAAGAAAAACAAACCTGCAAAGTAATATAATAGGATTAATAGCACCAGTAGATTTTGGCTTTAAGGGAGACCCTAAAAGAATGGGTATTACAAGTTTACCAGGTACAGAGCAGGAAGTCAAAAAAATATATGCCATGTTTCAACAATTGAGGGCAGCCCTAGAAGATAGCCTAAATACCAGTTCTCTAGAAACTAGTCGAGAAGAAGAAATTCGCGCTATTCTTACTCAAATGCCAACCCCAGAACTTTTTTTACGCCAGCAGGCCACTGAAGGCGCTATCGATTGGAATAAATACCGAATTCTACATTTTGCCACCCATGGCTTAGTAAATACAGAACGCCCGGAACTTTCTTCTATTTTGTTGTATAAAAACACTAAAGAAGAAGACGGTGCCCTATTTTATGGTGAGATTTTTAATATTAACCTAAACACAGACTTAGTCGTATTAAGTGCCTGTGAGACAGCTTTGGGCAAATATATCCGCGGAGAAGGAATTGCCGGGCTAGCCCAAAGCCTGATGTACGCAGGAACCACTAATGTTATTGTTTCGCTCTGGGAAGTTTCAGACGAATCTACTGCGCAACTTATGATCAACTTTTATAATGGCATGGCACGTAGTAATACTAAAGTACGAAAACTTAGCCCTACTGATTATGCGTATTTATATGCCAACTTATTACAAAGAGCCAAACTTTCAATGATTCATGGAGCCAAAAATGCTGCTCCCTTCTATTGGGCACCGTTTATTCTTTTAGGTAGCTAATAGATTATTCTCCCTCCATAAACTTAGCTTGAATAGAAGCAGGTATATTTTCTATTTCCACTACTAAGAATACATCTAAAGCGTTGTTAAAGTCAGGATCAATATTAAAACCCAGAATTTTACCCCCCAGTTTAAGGTAGTGTTTAAGTAAGATTGGAATCTTATGTTCTGCTGAATCAATTTCAGCAAGAATATTTTGTAACTCCTGAAGGTCTTGAATTGCTAGATTTTGGTAGTATTGGCTACCATAACGCGTCTGCGCACGATAAGGATTCTTGGGCACCACCCATTTACTCCATGTCTTTTGCCCATGGTATTGCTGAAGATAATACACAATAAAGTCTTTTATTAGTGGGTGATAATGGTTAGGAATGCTAACCGCCCCAATAAGATACCGAATCTGAGAATTTTGCTTCAAATATTGCCCAATCCCTTTCCAAAGTAAAAGCAGCGCATTGTAATTTTTTTGATAAGCTGGTACAATAAACGAACGCCCTAGTTCTAAAAAAGGGCTTAAAGAGGAGTAAAACTCGGATTGAATATGAAAAAGCGTAGAAAGATAGTGACGCGGTAAGGGTTCATCTTTTTGAGCAGAGTAGGTAAAAAGACGGTAAGCGCCCACAATCTCCCGAGTTTGACAATTCCACAAAAAGAGTTGTTCGTAAAAATCATCATAGTCGTCAAGATCTAAACTTTTGCCGGTGCCCTCCCCTACTTGCCGATATGCAATTTCACGCAGTCTACCGATTTCCTTCAATAAAGGATTAGTACGATTAGCTTGAAATATCCATACTTCCCATTCGTGGTGCCTATACAGGCGGGCTGTGGAGGGCAAAGTATTTATTGCTTCTACAATTACTTCTTGAGCAACAGGATTTGCTATGGGCTCTAGCTTTTTTTCCTTGCTAGAAATTAATTTAGGTAAAAATAATTTCTTCGAAGGCTTAGGAGCCAAAAGATATGTTTTAGACTGTAAATATTGCGTTAAAGCATAAGGATCTTTAAAAGACCGAATCTTTTCTTTCAAAACTGGCTTGCCTATTTGATAAGTAATGGCAGAAGTAGCAGGATTAACAAATTCTCGTATAAGCAAAGAAGTGCGCAACCTTTTATGTACTAAGCCTGCCAGGTGAAAAAATAGACTGTTATGCCCTACAAAATAAACAGGAACTACAGTAGCAGGAACCGACATTAGTATTCTTCCTATGTGTGGAGACCAACTAGGTTCCTGAATTTTACCTGTTTTCCAATCGAAAGCAGCCACCTGGCCAGAGGGAAACATTCCTAGAACCCCCCCTTTTTGAAGCCAACCTAATGTCTCTTTTAAAGCAAAAATATTTTTATGGGCAGAATCAGACTTTTGGAAAGGATCTACAAGAATAAGTTTATTTTTTACCTCGGGAATTTGGCTTAGCATAAAATTAGCCATAATTCGGAAATCCGACCACACTTTTTCAAGCAGCAGAAAAAGGAAAATCGCCTCTATTCCTCCAAATGGATGATTAGCCAGCACTACCACTGGACCCTCTAGTTGACGTAGCAAAGCAATATCAGATTGTGTAATTTGCCAGCGAATATTCAAACTTTGAAGTACCGACTCTGCAAAAGATAGTGCCGCCGTTCCCTCTTTAGAGCCATCATAAAACGTTAGATTTTTTATATTTTCGTATAAGGTATTGAGCCGCTTGATACCCAATAAACGCTCAATGCCTGGCTGTAAGAGATAACGATAAAGTTCTCTAGGTAACGTATGAGAAATAAGTAAAGAGGTATCTACTAGAACTTTGCGCTCAGTATTTCTTCTCATAAGTAGTGGGCAGTTTGCTACCATAGTTAGTAGCAAAAAATATGCTACTTTCAATCAATTTATTTACTTTTATATTTTGTTAATATTGCCTTAACCTACTTTAGGTTCAACTTACATCCCCTTCTTACAGTATTGCTTCATATTGTTGATATGTAAAACAAAGAAAGTAAAGTATCGCCTCAAAACTGACCAATCTAAAGTAAGTAATTGCAGTTTAATAATTTAACTTAAGCTTAGCTAATAAGCATTTTTCATCTAAGTAATTTTATAAGTTCCGATTTCTTTCTATCTTTGGTACCTATTATTTTTGAAACTTGTAGAATTATGGAAATAAATGCTTCCAAAGATTATTTCAGAGCCTTGGGTTATTTGGTATATAGTATCTCAAAAGTAGACGGGGAGCTTAGCGCGGAGGAAGCGCAAGGCTTAGCCCAAGAAATACTAGACTCGTTTGGAGATTGGGTAGCAGATACCAAAGGGCTAGCCACTCTTGCGGCTTATGAAGCAGCCCTTAATAATAATATGGAACCTACAGAAGCCTACCAAAAAGCACTTGAACTTTTTAATAACTGCCCTGAAGACGTACGTGAATATCGACTAGAATTACTAGGAGTAATAGAAAGAGTAGCTTTTAGTGACCAAAAATTTACTCTTAGCGAAAAAAATTTTATGCAACAACTCAAAGAAGATTTAGATAAAATTGCAAAAATTTAATCAATAAAATTTTGAGGTAGCTGTATATTTACATTTTGCTGCCCGCTTCAAAGCCTAACAAAATACTACTCCAGAATCTAAAGAAGGGACTATATATAACACTAGCATAAAACCTCGATTTCTCATAATGAAGTCAAAACTCCAATCATAAAATAATTTTAGATTAGAAAACTAAAAATTTTGATTAACATATTTTAATTTTTTTAATTTTTAATCTTATTAGAAGTTTTACTCTGCTATAATTAAAAACGATACAGAAAATTCGTCGTAAATTAATTTGTCTCCTAAGTTATCAAAAAACTTTCCGGAGCCGTAGCGAATATTCCAGCGAGTTCTATCAAGTTTCAAGTCTCCAAAGGCGGTAATTCCCCCCTTGTCTTTAAAAGTTATAGTGGCAGGGAATTCAATTTCCTGGGTAATACCTTTAATTGTAAGTTTACCCTTAACAAGGTAATTATTTCCTGCTGCCTCAGCTCTAGGATTAGGAACAACTTGAATAATTTCGAAAATCGCTTTTGGATATTTTTCTATTGAAAAAAAGTCATCCGAACGAAGGTGATTAATTAACTTTTGATTTAAGCTTTTATCTTTAATATCAGTACAGGTAAGACTATTCATATCAATTTCAAATTTACCCCCTTTAATGGAATAATTTTCAACTTTCATTTCTCCAGAGCTGAAATTTAAACTTCCTTCATGAAAACCACCTATCTTCTCTGCTTTCCACCTCACTGTACTGCGGCTTAAATTAAGCTTTAACTCCCGAACCTCAGTTTTATTTTTATGCTGAGCAACTCCTATTGTTGAAAACCAACACAAAAAACAAATAAAAATTATGTAAACCTTTTGCATAGATCAGCAGTAGAAAGAAATTTTTATCTCTAAGTAGCAGAACGTAAAGTTATGAAAAAAGTCTATACAAATTTTAATTACTCAAACTAAGTTATTATTTTTCTAACTTTTAATAAATAAAAGTTAGATATTATTTCGTATATTGCGCTTTCTGTAGATAGATAGAGTGCTGAGCTAATGTTAGTTGCTAATTCTGCACAGATACGGGAGATAGATCGAATCATGATTGAAGAGTATGATTTCCCGGGAATTTTATTAATGGAAACTGCGGGGCGTAAAGCGGCCGATATTATCTTAAGTCGCTATCCTGAAGCTCAACATTTCTTAGTACTTTGCGGCCCAGGAAATAATGGAGGAGATGGCGCTGTTACAGCAAGATACTTAGATTATGCAGGCAAGGAAGTAAAGGTCATTTACACTGAATACCCTACCCGTGGAGATGCTTACACTAATTTCCTAATACTTAAAAATCAAGGAATTCCTTTTTGGTTAGATACACCTGAAAATGAACCTTTACTAGAAAGTGAACTAGAAAAAAATCCTATTGTTATTGATGCTCTCTTCGGCACAGGTTTGCGTCAAAAATTCAAAGAGCCAATTAAAAAATTACTAAAAACTATTCAAGAGAGGGAGCCTAAGGTAGTAGCTATTGACTTACCCTCGGGCCTAATTGGAGATACAGGAACCTTAGTCAATATTCCTCTCAAATGCGACTGCACAATTACCTTTCAATTACCTAAAATATGCCACTACGTAACGCCTGCTTCCTTGTATTGTGGTAAAGTATATGTGGTAGATATTCATATTTATCAAAACATTGTTGAACGCCTAGGAATCAAGACAGAAGTAATTAACGACGAACTAATACAAAACTGGTATAAAAAAAGAGAAGCCAATAGCCACAAAGGTATGTTTGGTCACGTATTATGTGCAGGGGGGAGCAAGGGGAAGGGAGGAGCCATGGGCCTTTGTGCTAAAGGCGTAATTAATGCGGGAGCTGGCTTATGCACAGCCTTTATTCCAGGAAGTGTTCGAGCTTCTTTTCATCGTTCTAATTTAGAAGGAATGTCTATTGCTTATGGCACAGACACAACGCCCTACTTAAACGGCATAGCAGCAGAAGTTTTTTTAACTTACTTGACAGGAAAAAATGTAGTAGCTATTGGTCCTGGACTAGGAGTAACCGAAGAAACTACCACTTTCTTAAAAGAAGTGCTACCCCACATTCAAGTACCCTTAGTACTCGATGCAGATGCACTTAACATCTTGGCTGAAAATCCTAACTTTTGGGAATTGCTGCCCACTAGTCAAAAAAGTAATGTAATTATTACCCCCCATCCGGGGGAAATGGCTCGTTTAATGCATACTACAACAGAAGCTATTCAAGAAAGACGCTTTGAAATGGCACTAAAATTGGCAACAGAAAAAAAAGTAATTGTTGTTCTCAAGGGAGCGGGCACTATCATCGCTTCTCCTATCGGAAGTATATACCTTAATCCTGTTAGTAATAGCGGAATGGCTTCAGCAGGAGTAGGAGATGTGCTTACAGGAATTATTGCAGGATTTGCTGCTCAGGGATACAATCCGCTGAAAGCAGCAGCTATGGGGGTCTACTTACATTCTCAAAGTGCCCAAATAGTAAGTGCTAGCTTTGGAGCTGAAGGAACTACAGCTAGTAAAATTGCTAGGGGTATAGGCTTAGCCCTGAAGCAAGCGCTTACTAATAAAAGCCCTACTGTAGAAAAGGCTCTGTTTTATTAAAATTAAAATATATAAAAAAGTTTCTGCTGTAAGCCAACTGTGAAAAAACTTCTACTATGTTAAGCCTAATCCCCAAAGTGCGTTTGCAAACAAAAAACTAATCATCAGTCTAATAAGTCTTTTTGAAAAAAAGATAGTCAACCATTCGGGTAGAATTAATACGCACAAATATATTTCCACAAGAAATAGTACATTCTAGTTAGTTTTTATTTAATAACCACCCTAAAAGTCTCTTTTTATGCGGTTATCTGCTACATATGCCACCCCCGCCCAATCCAGTTTCAAGCCTAACACAGTTAAGCCCCCCTCCACGTTCTATAACTGACTATATTATACACTCCTACCTCCCCCACCATAAGCTAGGTTAAAAATTTTATCATAAAAACAAGAAGGTCAAAATAAAATATTAGAAAAAGAGCAAGGTTATCGTATACAAGTACAAAAATAAAAATAAAACTATGGTATCTTGTGAGAAAAGATTAAAATAACCCTCCCTGTTGCCAATGGAAAGTTTGCCTTTCAGTTTGAAAAGAAGAGCGTATAAGCTCATTCCAATAAACTTCCATTTCGCCTACAGAGCCAATTGTTCTAGCTTTCATTTTGTCCACTAAAAAAAGATTAGCTTCCCAAAAAATAGCCTCCTGTGAAATTACTTCCTTGGAAGGAACTAAAGCACAAAAAGGCCTACGATATTTTATGGCAAACTTTACTGTACTTAAAGTTCCGCCTTGCAAAGAAGATTGTAAAACTAGTAGTAACTTAGATAAAGCCACAATAAGGCGATTCCGTTGTATAAAATTATAAGAGGGCAACCTCAGTGAGCGACTTATAAAATTTTCGAGCGGAGGATATTCAGAAACTAAAAGCCCCCCTTTCTCAAGAATTTGATTGGCCAACTTTTGATGCTTTTCAGGATATATGCAATTAATATAGGTAGGAAGAATAGCAACCGTAGGAAAATGATTGCGAATAGCTACTTGGTGCGCTAAAGCATCGCATCCTAAAGCTAGTCCAGACACGATAACTAATTTTTTTCTAACTAGAAATTCACAAATGGGTACAGCCTCAGTATTCAAACTATCTGATGGCAAACGGGTACCTACTACCGCTACCCAAGGCAATTCAAAAACCTCCATAAGGTTCTCCCCCCTAACATACAGTATCCATGGAGGATCATTAATTGCATACAACTCCTTAGGATACAGCGCAGAACCATACAAAATAACTTTTATTTTGAGTGGACTTTTAGAAATATAATTTACTACCTTTTCCGCCCAAACAATTGTCTTATCAAAATGATTAGAAGCTAAACTACACGATGGAATTTTCCGCAGCTGACACCACAATTCCTTCAGTAAAGCAGAAGTAGGAGGTATCTTTTGCTCCTTACATACGTTTACACAAGCAGCAAGATTATGTGGTGTACAATTTTCCAAATGTTGCATCGCTAGGTACCAAAACAATTGTATTTCTAACTCCATTTTTAAATCAAATAATTTCAACCCCAGAAACACCTAAAATTAAATTTGCCTTTTGCAATAGAATAATATTAACTTAATAATAAAGAAAAATACCTTATATTACTTTCAAACAAACAATTTAGGTAAGCCAAAGCTTGCAGAATATGGTAGTAGCTAACAAATATAAGATACTAGTAGTAGATGATGAGCAAGATATACTCGACATTTTGGAGTATAACTTAAAAAATGAAGGATATGAAGTAAAATGTTCCAACGATGGAGAGCAGGGCTTAAAAATAGCCAGAGAATGGCAACCTAATCTAATTATTTTAGACATTATGATGCCTAAAATAGATGGAATAGAAGTATGCCGCCGCCTGCGCCAAATACAAGAATGTCGCAGTATTTATGTGCTATTCCTAACAGCACGTCAGGAAGAATATACCGAGTTGGCAGCTTTTGACGCAGGAGGAGATAGTTTTATCCATAAGCCTATCAAACATAGAGCCCTTTTGAGCCGAATTAAGGCTATTTTTCGAAGAAGCCTAGAACTGGAAGAAGATGATAAAGCCCCCCTCAAAATTGCCGACCTTGAAATCCTAAAAGATGAATTCTTAGTATACCAAAATGGAAATCCCATTTCATTACCTAAAAAAGAATTTGAACTTTTACATTTTTTAGCCTCACGACCCGGTAAAGTTTTTTCACGAGAAGTATTGCTAGAAAAAATTTGGGGTAATGACGTATATGTAGTACCTCGCACTATAGACGTACATATACGAAAATTACGTGAAAAACTAGGTGAACATTACATCCAAACAGTGAAAGGAGTGGGCTACAAGTTTTTAGGATGAAGCCCCGTTATTCTCCACACTTTACAGTGCTGGTACTTACACTAGGGCAACTTTTGCTACTAGCCTCCTTATTTTTGCTGAGCCATTTTCTACATTCTCTAGTACTACTAGGTATTGCTGGAGTTCTTTGCTTTGCCTTAAACTGGCTCATTTTAGAAATCTTCATTTACCGCCGACTTCGAACTCTTTACCATAAAGTTTTAAACGTTATTAAAAGAAGGAAAAAATTAGATACCCTAAAGCCCCACGCCGATTCTATCGAAGGATTGTATCAAGCACTATTAGAACTTTCCAGTAGCGTTGTAAAAGAAATTAAACAGATGCGTCAAGTTGATCTTTTGCGAAAAGAATATATCGGCGACGTTTCCCACGAACTAAAAACTCCCCTTTTTGCTATTCAAGGCTACTTAGAGACTCTGCTCGATGGCGCAATGGAAGATAAAGCCGTAAACCGTAAATTTTTAAAGCAGGCTCTGCGAAATGTGAACCGACTTAATAATCTAGTACAAGACCTTCTCACAATTTCACAATTAGAATCAGGCCAATTGCAAATGAACAAAGAACCCTTTCGCATTTATAACCTGCTACTTGATGTACTGGAACTGCTAAACTTTGAAATCACTTTCCGCCAAATAAAGGTTCACATCAAAGCGAATAAACTAGAAAACCAAGAAGTTTTAGCAGATAAAGATCGTATCCAGCAAGTTTTATATAATTTATTGGTAAATGCTATTCGCTATGGCAAAGAAGAGGGTAATATCACTTTAGAACTCACCGAAACGAAAAATAAGATTAACGTAGCAGTAATTGACGACGGCCCAGGAATTGCTCCTGAACATTTACCCCATATTTTCGACCGTTTTTACCGAATTGAAAAAAGCCGCTCTCGCAAAAATGGCGGTACAGGACTAGGCCTCTCAATTGTAAAAAACCTAATAGAAGCCCATGAAGAATCTATCTTTGTAGAAAGCGAAGTGGGCAAAGGATGCCGCTTTCAATTTACCCTGGAAAAAGCAGTATAGCCATCTAAATAGTCTACAATTTTTTCCAAGGCCAAACTACGAGAGCCCTTAATAAAAATTACCTCATAAGGTACTAAATACGCTATGCCATTTAGCAAAAAATCCCCTAGAGTATTAAAACCATAAGCATGAGTTTTTGAATTTTGTTTATTTACCCATTTAGCAGCTTGGCACATCCATTCACCAATACCAATAAAACAACCAGGTTGTAATTGAATAATCAATTGGGCTATTTCCTGATGAGCCTTAGCACTAAAATTTCCTAGCTCATTCATATCACCTAAAATGACAACAACCTGAGAATTAGGCTTAGGAAGTAAACTTTGCAAAGCTGCTCGCATAGAACTCGGATTAGCATTATAAGCATCTAATAAAACTTTCCACTTTCCCTTCTCCAAATACTCACTTCGATTATCCTTAGAAACATATGCCTCAATCGCTTCTTGAATCATTTCAAGCTCCACGCCTAATGCTTTGCCTACCACTACAGCAGCTAAAATATTTTCTGCATTGTACTTACCTACCAAACGAGACCGAATAGATAAAACAGGCTCTTGTTTTTGAAATATCTCTAGCCTTAAGCCATCTATCCGCAATTCTCTAACTTCATAGCGCAAACTATCTTCAGAATTATATAATATTAGTACTTTATCATTTTTTTTTCCTAAAGCCCAGTTTCTTAAAAAATAATCTTGGTAATTAACAAATATTTTACCTTCTCTTTGGTAGACATATTCAAAAAGAGCCAGCTTAGTATTAGCATTCTCGGATAAATCTTCGTAAAACTCCATATGGTCATAACCAATATTTGTAATTAATCCCCAATTAGGCTGAGCAATAGAACAAAGAAATTCAATTTCCCCTGGATGATTGTCTCCTAATTCAAGTACAGCAACTTGATGGAAGGATGATAAACTAAGCACACTTAAGGGTAATCCAATGTGATTATTTTTATTTCCTGGAGTAGCAAAAACAGAATATTTTTTTGCTAATACGGCTGCAATTAAGTTTTTTGTTGTTGTTTTACCATTAGAGCCTGTAATCCCCACCACCTTTAAATCTTTACATTGCTCCCTATGATAACGCGCTAAACATTGCAAAGCTACCAGCGTATTTTCAACCTTTACCAAGCTATCTACCCCCTTATTTTTTTCGTAGACTTTTTCATCATCTATTACTGCATAAAAAGCTCCCTTTTCTAAGGCTTCTTTCGCAAAATCATTACCATTAAATCGATTTCCGCGTAAAGCCCAATACATTTGCCCCGCCTGTAGTTGTCTGGTATCTATACTTATCCCTCTAGATTCCTTAAAAAGAGCATATAACTGAGAAATTGAATTAATTTCCATATCTAAATTTTGATATCAAATTCTAAAATTACAAGGCAAACACTTTTAAACTCACTTTAAGAACAAACTATTTTTTATAATGAATTTTTAGCTTATTTTGTTTTGGTAGAAAACATCCTTTTGATAAACTACAATGATATGTAATACTAAGGTTTTGCTTTTATTTTTTTGGATAAAACAATTTATTCTATGTTTCTTCTACGTACAAGCACAGCCTTTATTAGATACCCAAATAGGAGAATGGAAAGTATATGTTTCTCATAATGCCGGTAGAGGAGTAGCTATTAGAAATACCACTGCTTATATGATCTCGGGAGTAGGAATGGTAAGCTATAACCTGAAAACAGGTGAATATCGCGAATATACTCGCCTAAATGGTCTTAGTGATACAGAACCTACTACCATTTATTACGATGCTATTCACGACTATATTGTAATTGGATACGCTTCAGGACTTCTGGACTATTTTAGAACACCAGAAAAGATATATACTATTCGTGATATTTTTTTGAGTCGTAATGTAATCGATAAAAAAATTAACTACCTGTATGCTTACCAAGATTACCTGTATATTGCCACCAATTTCGGATTAGTAGTATACGACATTTCTTCACCTGATGTTCGTAAAAGAGAAACTCGCTTTAGCTATTTTAAAATAGGAAATAATAACCCGTTCAAGCCTATTTTAGCACAAACGGTTTATAATAACCGACTATGGGTAATCGTAGAGGGTAGCGGGGTACACTCAGCTTCGCTAACCCATCCTAACTTAGCAGATGCTGCTGCTTGGCAATTGGAAAATACAGGCTTATCTATAGGCTCTACTCGCCTACTGGCTACAGGAGGAAATGCACTTTTTTGTAATGTTGTAGATACTATTTTTCGCTATGATATAGCTACTCAAAGTTGGCAAAGGCAAAATCCGCAGGGTATTCGTCTACGACGTCTACAAGCTTTTGTATCTTCTCCAAAAGGGTTGTATGTCCTTGGCTTGCACGAGGTGAATATCATTTCGCCAGACTCTACACGTGAAATTATGAGCTTCATAAGTCCTACAGCTCTTGCAATAAATGAAAAAGAAGGCTTCTATGCTATTGCAGATAATGGGGGGGGAATACACGTATGTAAGGGTAACAAAGTACTTTTTTACCGAAGAGTTGAATTACCAAGTAATAGAATACAAGATATCACAATATGCGGTCAAGAACTTTTAGTAGCTCCCGGGGGCTATTCCACTAATTATGCACCTACATATGACCCTACCGGAATATATATCTACAAACCAGGCGAAACTGAGTGGTTTATTATGAATAAAGCTAATGGTAGATTAGACCCTAAACGTGCTAATCTAAGCTTCGGCTTTTTGTACTGCGACCCTTACCTGGAAAGCATCTGGTGTAGCTCTTGGGATAATGGCATAATTCGTATTAAAAATAAAAAATTAGAAGAAATTTATGATAACCAAAATCCTGCCAGCTGCCTAACAGGCATTCTCACGGATACAGCAGGAAAGCCCCTTGCTATACGAGTAGCTGGCATACAAAGAGATAAAAAAAATAACTTGTGGCTCTCTACCTTCTCTGCTACAAGGCCTATTGCCGTCATTACCCCTGAGGGCAAATGTTATAATTATCCTTCGCCTATCCCTAATAATAGCCTTATGAATGTGCTTGTAGACGACTACAATAATAAATGGTTTATTGTAAATCGAAATGGAATATTAGTATTCAATGAAGGAGAAGAAATTCCCAAGGGTGATATTAAAAGTAGGTGGCTAAGGGCAGCACCAGGACGTGGAAACCTACCTAGTGATTTTGTTAATGTACTTGCCAAAGATAAAAATGGAAGTATCTGGGTAGGAAGTAGTAGCGGAATAGCAGTATTTTATAATACCTTTAGTATTTTTGATGCTAACGCTCTTGATGCAATTTGTCCTGTATATAATTTTCGATGCTTACTTAAAGAAGAAAATATAACAGCAATAGCTATAGATGGTGCTAACCGCAAATGGATAGGCACAGCAGCAAGCGGAGTGTTTCTTTTTAGTCCGGACGGAACTGAAGAATTAGCCCATTTCAATACACAAAATAGCCCCTTGCTCTCTGATAAAATTATCGATATTGAAATCGACCCTGAAACTGGAATTGTTTATATTGCTACCCAGGCTGGCTTAATGAGCTATCGCGGAGAAGCTACAGAAGCAAAGTCAGAAATCCACAGTACAAAAGCCTACGTTTTTCCTAACCCTATATTAACTAGCTATGAAGGACCTATCGCAATTAAGGGATCTTCCGCCAACGCTACTATAAAAATCACCACTGTAGCTGGTACTCTAGTAAGAGAACTGAAGTCTTTGGGTGGCCAAACCATCTGGGATGGAAAAGATAGCAACGGAAATAAAGTGACCCCTGGTGTATATATCGTACTATTTTCAGATGCCGAAGGACAAAATGCAGGAATGACCAAATTTGCCGTTATTCAACCCTAATTTTTTAGTCTCCGTCTATGTCAAACTTTTATTTATTTTACCTCAGTTCCAAAAATTTAATGGATAGGCTGTTCTTAAGATCTTTCTTCGATCACTTCCCAGACTGGAAAAAGCCAACTATTCTTCTTCATGATTGTTTTGAAACCTCTTTAGAAAAAACTAGATTCATTGCTAAAAGAATTTCTGCTGCCTTGAGCGAAAATCTAGTAGTTAATATTACACTTTCAGGAGAAACTAAAAATTGCCTAGTTAAAGATGAAAATGATAATATCCTAATAAATGAGCAAATTTTTAATTTTTTCTTTCCAAAAGTTTCTACTCTGGTGCTCAGCCCTGTTATCGTGAACTCTCGCTCTATAGAACCTCAAGTAGTAAAAGCTGTACAAATACTAGAAAGCTGGCGAGCTACTAATCCGCAGTTACCCATCTTGCTATTTCCTAATAATCCATTAACTCCCCTTACTGCTACTAAAGTGTTTTTTCAAAAAACAACAAAAGATATAGAAATTTACCAACAGCTACTAAATATCTATCCTGAAGAACAAAACACTCTAGAGTTATGTTTTCGATTAGCTCCTAGCTACTTAGTTTCCCCTACTAATTTTTATAATTTATAAATAGACTAAAAATGATAGGAAAACATCAGGGAATCGTACTCCGAATTTTCCTGTGGAAGGAAAGTAGCTACATTGCAAGTATTTTTACTCAAAATGAAGGAAAACTTAGCTTTTTAATTCCTGCGGCTCTGGCTACTAAAAGAAAGAATACGCTAGGTCCTTTACAAGTAGGTTATATTATTGATTTTATTGGATATATTAAAGCCAATAGGAATATCCAAAAGCTTACAGAAAGTTCTTTACATTATGCGTATACTACAATTCCATATAATCCGGTTAGTTTTCTTTACCTTAGCCTAGTTATAGAATTAATAGATAAATCTATCAGGGAGCAGGACCCCAATCCATTTCTCTACAATTCATTGAAAGAATATTTAATTACTTTAGATAAAGGCACACAAAACGCTTACTACTTGACGCTTTCATTTTTAATTGAAGTTACCCGTTATTTAGGTTTTTTTCCTCACATAGGAGGAGTTTTGGATCCCGAGCGTCCTATAAAATTTATAATTACAGAAGGAAGATTTGAAAATACCAGCTCAGAAAATCCTGCTGCGCGGTACCTTTACCAAATAGTTTGGCAAAATCAAAATCCAACTCATAATAGTAACAATATTGAGCTCCCTAAAAATTATAAATTACCTGTTCTTAGACTTTTAATAGATTATTTCAGTGCCCAAGTTGAAAATTTTAGTCCTCTTAATAGCCTCCCTGTATTTTTGCAAATTTTTTCTTAAATTTTGGTATCTCTATTTTTCTAATTCACACTTTACTTTCTTATTATGCAATAGCTGTCTTAAATAAAGGA
>JANWXU010000028.1:31678-37934 GCA_025057395.1 Bacteroidia bacterium
CTTCAATTATAATAATTGGAACAACACAACTTACTAAGCCATAAATTAAAGGGTTTACTTCTGTATTCATAAATTTGGCTACTAACCAACCTCCCGTTCCACTCAAAATAGCCAAAATTTGAGCTACTACATTCCACTTTTTTTTAGTGTAAATAGCTAGCATGAAGGGTATGAATAAAGAAACAAGACTAACCCCTGAAGAATCTTCTACTAACTCACGAATATTTTGACTACTTAGCGCAAGAAAAAGCGAACATGTATAAACAAACAATACACATATGCGAGAAATTGCCAAGTAGAATTTTTGATGAAGAATAGGAATAATTTTACTAATAATATTTTCACTAAGCACAGAAGCAGAAGCCAATATAGCACCACTTGCAGTACTTAAAATAGCTGAAAAAAGAGCTCCTAAAAAAAGAAGTCCTAAAATAGGAGAAGCATTGCTTATAATATATTGAGGGATAATATTTTGTAGCTTTTCAGGAGCGTCGGAACTAGTAGCTATCATATCTGGGTGAGCAGAACGAATATATACGGCTAACATTATAGGTAAAAAGCCTACGCTTAAATATAAAGCCCCCCCCAAAAAACTAGAAAGATACGCTACTTTCTGGCTCTTAGCTGCCATAACACGCTGAAAAACATCCTGTTGTGGTATAGAACCTAAACTCACTGTGATCCAAGCAGCTCCATAGTTAAGCCAACTTGTAATTCCACCCTCTTGGGGATAAAGAACAAAAAAATTCGGTGGAAACTTATCCCAGGAAAAATGCCATTCCTGAAAGAAAAAAACAAAAACCCCGATGCCAACCAATCCAATAATAATTAAAATATTTTGAAAAAAATCAAGCACAGCTACTGACCACATTCCACCCCAAAAAGTGTAGATTATAGCCACAGCACTCCCTATGATAATAGCCTGCTTAAAATCTATCCCGAGCAACAAGTTTCCCAGAACACCAATAGCCACCATTTGCCCTGCTATCCACCCTAGATAAGACGACGCCATCAAGACACTAGAAATAATTTCAACCCTGCTTCCTAAACGTTCTCTAAAAAAATCTCCAATAGTTAATAAGTTAAGCTTATAGAGAGGTTTTACAATAAAAATGCCCACCAAAAGTAAACATAATGCTGCTCCTAAAGGCTCAATGATAATTGCTATAAGCCCCCTATGGCTTACCTCAGCAGCAGACCCTAGAATAGTTTCAGCACCGAACCATGTAGCAAAAACTGTAGCCGTTGAAAGATAGAGAGGCAAGCTTTTATTAGCTACCCAAAAATCTTTAGCAGTTTTTACCCTCCGGGCTGCTAATAATCCTACCACAATACTAGTTAAAATATACAAGCCAATACCGATAGTTATTAAATTCATATCAATTAGCAAAGTACTGTGGTAACTTACAATATAAACAAAATTATTCGTTTTTAAATATAAAATGGAACTTACCTAAATTAATCACCTCAAAAATCAGTTTTTAAACAACCAGCATTTTTACTTTTTCAAGCTTAATACTATTTAATACAAAACTTAGAATAAAAATAAATGATTATTAAACACATATTAATTTTACGTTTTGTGCTCAACATATATTCCTATTATCCATGCAAAAAAATGCAGATTTTCCTTGGCATACCTTAACCCCTGAGGAAGTAATTCAAAGAGCCCAAACTTCGCCCGTCCATGGCCTAACTATGGAAGAAGTAAATAGTCGGCAAAGAATTCACGGAAAAAATAAAATTACTTCTCCCAAAAGAAATTCACCTATTAAAATATTTTTACTTCAATTCCACCAGCCGCTAGTTTACATTTTAATTGCCGCCGGTATCACTACCCTTTTTTTAAAGGAAGAAATTGACGCAATAGTAATTTTTGGAGTAGTTTTAATTAACGCTACCATTGGCTTTATACAAGAGTATAAAGCTCTTACAGCAATAGAATCCCTTTCCAAAATGATTCCTACAGAAGTAACGGTGGTACGCCTAGGCTTACGACAACGTATACCCGCCGAAGAATTAACTATAGGTGATATTGTGGTTCTGGAATCCGGAGATAAAGTGGCCGCTGATATACGTCTACTGCGCGTACGAGACTTACAGATTGACGAATCGGCTCTTACAGGCGAATCCATTCCTGTTACTAAGACAGTGGCTCCTTTAGCCAAAGATACCGTCTTAGCGGAACGAACTAATATGGCTTACTCTTCTACTCTAGTAACCTACGGGGCAGGAACAGGGGTAGTAGTTGCTATAGGTAGTCAAACCCAAATTGGTAAAATTAATCAACTTATAGCCTCAGCAGAATCATTATCTACACCATTAACTCAAAACATCAATAAATTTAGTAACCTGCTGCTTTACGTAATCTTAGCCTTAGCTGGCTTTACCTTTGCCATCGGCTTTTTACGAGGCCATCCTTTACTAGAAGTCTTTATGACCTCTGTAGCCCTTGCCGTAGGAGCTATCCCAGAAGGCTTGCCTGCTGCACTAACTATCACCTTAGCTATTGGAGTCTCGAAAATGGCAAAACGCAATGCCATCATCCGAAAAATGCCCGCCGTGGAAACATTAGGAAGTACCTCAGTCATCTGTTCAGATAAGACTGGCACCCTTACTCAAAATCAGATGACCGTACAATGGATTTACGCCGGCAAGGAATATTACGAAGTTTCTGGAGTAGGATATGAGCCCCAGGGTCTTATTCACCAAGGAGACCAGCCGATTGATATTCACAATAATCAAGCATTAAAAGAATGCCTAGTCTGTGGAATGCTCTGTAATAACTCCAATATTAGTTTTCAAAACTCAAAAGTAAATATTGAGGGTGACCCCACAGAAGTAGCTCTACTAGTTTCTGCTCTTAAAGCAGGGTTGTCGCGCTCTACTTTTGCTAATACTCTTTCACGTATAGATACTATTCCCTTCGAAGCGGAATTTCAATTCATGGCAACTCTGCATCAAATTGAAGATTCTCCCAATACAATAGCGTATGTTAAGGGCTCCCTAGAAAGTGTGCTTCCTAAATGTTCTCACGTTTTGCTGGCTAATGGAGATCGCATTCCTCTAGAACCCTCTCATTATATTTCAATAGCCAATTTAATGGCTCAAAGTGGACTCAGAGTTTTAGCTTTTGCAATGAGATATTTTGACGATAAACAAAGAATAAGTCATACTGATATCCTAGAAGGGCTCACTTTTTTAGGTTTCCAAGCAATGATAGATCCTCCTAGGCCTGGAGTAGAAGCAGCAATTAAAGCTTGCAAAGGTGCAGGTATAAAAGTGAAAATGATAACAGGCGACCATGAACTTACAGCTTTTGCTATCGCACAAAAAATTGGAATTGTAGAAAGCACCCAAACTCCCAAAGAGGCTGTACTTAACGGGAAAAATATGCCCTATTTATCTGATTTTGCTTTGCAAGATATTGCCCAACGTGTATCTATTTTTGCTCGCTTTGCACCCGAAGATAAATTACGCCTTGTTAAAGCTTTGCAAGCCCAAGGCGAAGTAGTAGCAATGACGGGAGATGGAGTAAATGATGCCCCTGCTCTAAAGCAAGCTAATATTGGTATCGCTATGGGTAAAAATGGAACCGCTGTTTCTATCGAAGCTGCAGATATGATCCTTACCGATGATAACTTCTGTACTATCAAAGTAGCTATCGAAGAAGGAAGAGGTGTTTATGACAATTTAATAAAATTTATAACCTGGACTTTACCTACTAATTTCGGTGAGGGCCTCATCGTTATGGTAGCAGTAATAGCCGATGTTACTTTACCTATTTTGCCTTTGCAAATTTTATGGATTAATATGACCACTGCTGGCTTTTTAGGATTAGTTTTAGCTTTTGAGGGCAAAGAACCAGGAATCATGAGTAATTTACCTCGCTCGCCTAAAAAGCCCCTACTTAGCAAAACTTTAATTTTTCGCATTGCTCTAGTAGGTATTCTCTTATGCATCGCTGCATTTTTATTCTTCAATCTTACTTTATCGCAGAGCCAAAACTTAGCTCACGCACGTACTATGGCGGTAAATACTTTTATCATGGGCGAAATTTTTTACCTCTTCAATTGCCGAACTTTACGCTATTCACTTATCAAAATTGGCTTCTGGAGTAATCCCCTATTATTAGCTGGATCTGTAGTTATGATAGGAGTACAAATTTTATATACTTACCTCCCCTTTATGAATTCTACGTTTGGTAGTGCTCCCCTCACCTTAGAAGAATGGTTTTGGATATTTATTGCAGGCTTTTGCATTTTCATAATAATCGAAGTTGAAAAGCTTATTCAGTATCTATTATTTAGCGAAAAGTAAAAATAAAATAGCCCCCTTTCAAAAGGGGGCTATTTACATTTTACATAGCATTACAACTACTATTGCTTAATAATTTTTACTCGATAGCGCTCATCTTTCCACTCCCAATCCACCAAGTATATCCCCGCAGGTAAATCAGCTATATCCACCCACCAACGATTTTCACCTGCACTTACTTCATATTCTCCCCTCTTCACCTCAGTGCCCTCTAAACTAAATATTCGTAACAATCCTACACCACCATGGCTATCATTTTCCCATTTTACCTCTATAATTCCATTCGTAGGATTAGGATATAACTCAAAAGCATTTTCACTCTCACCCCAACCTACCCGAGAAGAGCCTATTTTAAAGTTATGCACATTAGACCACCCCGACCGATCTCCACTTGTTACACTACACAAACTACAATTACCCTGAACCCTAAAGCCATATTCTTTCCCCGAAACTAAATTTGATAATACAACACTTAGTTCTCGCCCCGGAACTAACATTGCCTGCCACTCTCTTTCTGGTACTCCTAGCTCGCCATAACGAACTACATAGCACACCGGCGTTTTACCATTACCGCTTATATTCCATTCTAATCTTACTTCACCACTTGGACTTACCGCACTACGCAAACTTAAAGGAGTAGGACAGCTATCGGCGCACGGCCTTATCATCACCTCCCTGCTCACTACCTCCGAAGTGCAGCCCGCTACCACCACTTGTAATGAATACACCCCCGAATGAGAAGTGGTCACACCTATCACCTCTGTAATTCGCTCTCTTGAGCCTACTCCGATAGGGCCTTGCCATATGTAAGTACCCCCTTCTACTAGTGGTGCTACTAGCCGCAAAGTGCCACCTACACATACCGGACTATTCACTTCAAAATTTCCAACCCCTGGATTTTTCCTCACCTCTACCCAAGTCTGCGCTACTTCTGAAGTACAGCCGTCTATCACTGCCACCACACTATACACTCCCCTTTCTAAACTACTTACAGGCCCCAACACAGGATTTTGTTCCCTAGAAACATAATTATTAGGTCCACTCCAGTAGTAATTAGCTCCCACTACTGTATTTGCAGTCAACTGCAATACCTGCCCTTCACACAACGGACCATTATTCCCAGCTACTATTACTCTCGTGCTTCCTACTACCCTTACTTCTGTTGTCTGGGTTCTGGCTGTGCAACCTCCTAATTCTACCAGTAAACTATATATTCCACTATGTGCAGTACTAACTGCGACTATACTAGGATTTACTTCCGTGCTTACAAAGCCTGCAGGACCCTGCCAAAAATAGCGCGCACCCTCTATTAAAGGAGCCTGTAAGTTCAATATTCCTCCACTACACACAGGACCATTATGGCTAGCACGAACTCCCCTTGGAATATCTCTTACTTCCACATCCACTTGAGCAGTCGAAGTACAATTACCTATCACCGCTACTACTGAGTACATCCCACTATGCTGCGTACCTACCACTGCAATTACCGGCGTCTGCTCCGCAGAAATAAAATTGCTTGGCCCCAACCATCGATACAGAGCTCCACTTACGCTACTCGCTCCTAGTACTAAACGCTCCCCTGCACACAAAGGACCATTTGACCAAGCACTAATTCTTCCTGGCGACCTATTTACCACTACCTCTGTCAACGCAACGTTACTTGTGCACCCCCCTACCCAAGCAACCACACTGTATACTCCTCCATAATTTTGCGCTACCTCACTAATTACTGGACTTTGCAACGTGCTACTAAAGCCATTAGGACCCGACCACGTATACCGAGCTCCGCTAATGCTACTAGCAGTTAATACCAACTGCTGGCCCTCACATAAAGGACCATTATTCCCTGCCATCAAGCCAACTGGCGAACGATTTACTATTACCTCCACCGAACTTGTCCTAGAGGTACATCCGTTCAATATTCCTACCACAAAATATG
>JANWXU010000029.1 GCA_025057395.1 Bacteroidia bacterium
GTTCTTGAAGCCAAGGGTTGTTTGCCATATATCCAGAGCCTATCCCTACTTTAGTGTACAGCTGTAGTTCCACCCCATTCGAAGCCGGACGAATCTTCTGGCTATCTAATTTGGCTTTAAATTTATAATTCTTGGAATCTATGGGAGCATTAAAAACTCCATCATGTAAAGACTTTACCCAGAAATCATTAAAGCTGCCTGCGTCTTTAGCCATTTTATAGATAGTATTCTGCCAGTAGGCTTGAATATACTCACGAAAAGTTTGCGTCTTCCCTAAGTATTTAAGTAAACAGTCTTGAAACTGTCGCGTATCAAAAAGGTTGTAAATTGTTGGCTGCTGCAAACTAAAATGATTTTTATAAGGCTCAGCATCTCCCCAAGATTCCAGGCTGTGATGAAGCGGTAGAGTGTAAGTACAAACATCAGAAGTTTCATCCACCGATTCGGTAAATGCAATAGAAACTTTTGCTTTTTTTATAGCAGCTTTAAATCTCTCAGCTTCAGGATATGTATAAACAGGATTAGAATCATAAATTATTAAAACATCAATTTTGCCCCCCTCTAAGTCGGCGAGTAAACTTTGTACCTCTTTATCTATTCCTTGGCGCAAATAACTATAATTATCTAAATCAATAGTATTACCATAGCTTTCAAGTAAATCATTGATTGCACATACCAAAATTTGTAATTGCAAATCATTGGAGCCTGATACAACAAGAGCCCTTCCCTTGGCTTGCCAAAGCTCACGGGCTGTACTAGCAATAGTATTTCCTGCCAAGTCTTGTCCTCCTTCCAAAACTTCTTTTCCCGCAAGGGCAGCAATTTCATTGTAAAGCTTCAGCAAACATTGCCCTTCCTGGCTAGGTTTCATAGGAATACGCAAATCTGCATTCGCACCCGTAATAGATAAATTGCCCTCAAATTGAATATGCCTGCTAATTTTCAAATTATTTTCTACTTTTCTATTTTGGGCGTATTGGGCAGTAAACTCCGTAGGAGACAGCCAGGTTCCTAAAAAATCGGCATTAAATGCAGCTATCACCTCGGCTTTATCAAAGCGGTAACGTGGCAAAGCCCTTACATCAAAAGCAGCCTCATGGGCTTCAATAATTGCTGAAGATGAAATGGAATCGTACACCACGTGCCGAGCACCAAATTTTTCATTAAACTCTTTAATTAATGCACGAGTGCTAGGGCTAATAATTGAGGAGGATAGAAGAACTATACTGCCTTTAGGTGCATTATTTAGAGCTTGTAATATTTCCTCGTCACACTGTTGCCAAGAAACGGGCTTTCCTCCCTTAAGAGGTCCTTTTAACCTATAATTATCATATAAACTAAGTACATGAGCCTGTCCTCTGGCACTTACCCCGCCTTGGGTGATAGGGGAAAGTTTGTTACCTTCTATTTTAATGGGTCTTCCTTCACGAGTCTTGACAAGAATACTATTGTACTCTAAGCCATCAAAAAAGGTAGATGCATAATAGTTGGCTACAGAGGGAGTAATTTCTTGGGGCTTATTTACATAAGGTAGGGCATATCGCACAGGGCCGCGCGTACAAGCTGAGAGCACTGCTGCAGACCCAATACTGAAGCCAAAAAATTTTAGGAAGTCCCTTCGTGTTGCTTTGATTGTTGAGCCTGATAACGCTTCTGCAAAAGGGTCTGTAAAAAATTCTTTTTTTTGCTTTTCTTCAAAGGAAGAATCATTATCGAGGTCTTCTAAGCTTAGCCAGTATCTTTTTTCTTCCATAGTTAATTATTCAAATTTTGGTGCTTTTGTAAGTAGGGATAAGTAGAAATTTTACCAAATTTATGAATTAATTAATAATGACAACGCGCACACTCTAGTCCTCCTAGCGTTTCAACTGTAATTTTTTTAATCTTCCCTTGTTTAAGGTCCTCTCGAAGCTGAGCATGAATAGAACGATAGTAATCGTCTTTATTAATATCTACTTCCTTTTTTCTATGACAATCCACACACCAACCCATGCTTAATTTAGCGTACTGATATACTTCTTCCATTTGTTCTACAGGTCCATGACATTCTTGGCACTCTAAGCCTGCTACTTTTACATGTTGGGCGTGACTAAAATAAACTAAATCTGGAAGATTATGAATTTTTACCCATTCGATAGGCTTATTATTTTGATAAGACTCATAAATCTTAGCTATCTCTGTACGGCCATATTTGGGGCCCTCTTCAATAGCATTGTGGCAATTCATACAAATATTTGTAGAAGGAATGGTAGCACTTTTACCTTTCTCTACCCCAATATGACAATACTTGCAATCAATTTGATACTGGCCAGCATGTAGTTTATGTGAAAAAGCAATAGGTTGTACTGGCTGATAATTTTGGTTAAAATTAATATTAGCCGCAAAGTCTATTGTAGAGTTTAATACGCCCAAAATGACGACTAAGCCTACTACCGTCAAAACAAATTTATTTCTAAAGATTCCCCTAGCGGAGGCTGTAAAAGTTTCCCAGTTAAGAACTCCTCTTTTTTCCTTTGCCACTAGTGCTGTAACTACAATACCCACAACTATAGCAAGTAAAATACAAACTACTAACAGTACTACAACTAATGTAAGAATAGAATAGTAAACGGAAGGATCTACCTTTTTTTCATCAGCTGCGGCTGGGGCACCAGCAGTAGCTGCATCGGGCGCCTTATAAGCAAGAATATAGTCAAATATTGCTTTTATTTCTTCGTCTTTGAGCGCCTGCGCTGGCATCAGTGTGTTATTGTACTCAGCATAAAGCTTTTTAGCATAATCAGATTTGGGCCTTCCCGCCTTCATATAAGCCTGAGAGTTTTTAACAAAGGCTATCATCTCCTCTATCTGATTATCCCAGCGGTCATGCACCCCTTTCAGCGCAGGGCCTGTCATTTTTTTATCTACTTTATGGCAAGAAGCACAGTTAGCTTTGAATAAAGCTTCCCCATCTTGACAATAAGCTGCTCCACCCAGAAATACCAGAAATAGGAGCACCCCTGTAATAATCGCAAAAAGAATTCTCTTTAACATAAACCAGCGTAATTAGTTCCAAAAATAGTAATATTTTTATATTTTAATTATTAACAATCAACTTATTAAAAAAAAATATATGTTTTTGGATTGGAGGCCCCAAATAATAAATTTTATTTGCTCTTTGAGTTTAGCTATCATACAAACATATAATATTTGAATTTAATTTTCAAATTAAATTGAAAATTCAAAAGATAAATGCCTACTTCCCTGACTGCAGCTCCTTTGCTCGCTTAATTTGTTTGATATGTTAAGAAATAATAAAAAGTATCTTACGTCTTAAATTTGCTTCATTCTAGATATCTAATGTATCATCCCCCAAATATGATACCTCAACTAACTACAGGACTTCTAATAGTAGCATTATTATTAGTGAATGAATTAGCCTTTAGCCAAATTCGGGTAAAAATTGGTGCTGAAAAACTCCTAGATTCTATAGCCTTGTTAAAGCAAAAAAAAATTGCCCTAGTAGTTAACCACACTTCAAGATTTCCCAATGGAGTACATCTGGTAGATACATTAAGAAAACGCTCTATAAGCATTCAGTGTATATTTGCTCCCGAACACGGATATCAAGGTAATATAGAGGGAGGTAAACTAATTGCCCATGAAAGGGATCCCCAAACAGGAATAGCGGTTTATTCGCTGTATGGGAAACAAAAAAGACCTAGTGCGGAGCAATTGAGGGGAGTAAATGTTGTTATATTTGATATACAAGATGTGGGCGTTCGATGTTATACTTACCTCACAACCCTTGTTTATGTAATGCAAGCTTGCGCTGAAAATAAAATTCCTTTATGGATATTAGATCGCCCCAACCCTAATTGCCATTATATAGGGGGTCCACTTCTAAAAAAAGGATTCGAATCCTTTGTAGGTGTGCATGCTATTCCTCTAGTATACGGTCTAACCCTAGGAGAGTATGCCCTAATGGCAAAACAAGAAAAATGGATAGACGAAACTTTAGAACTAAGAATTTTCACTATGGAAGGTTACCGTAGGTCCATGCAATGGGAGGAAACAGGCTTACCTTGGCCCATTCCGTCTCCTAATCTAAGGGAGCCGAAAGCAGCCCTCTTATATCCTATTCTCTGCTGGTACGAAGGAACGCAAATAAGTGTAGCTCGCGGCACGGATTTCCCTTTTCTAGCTATGGGCTTTCCTTTCCATACCCCTATTAAGAAACTTTTAGAAAAGAAACAAGATTCCAGCTTTAAAATGCCAGGGGGCTTAAAAGTTCAAACTATTGCCTTTCGCCCTAAAAGAATAAAAAATGTAGCAGAAAATCCCCCTTACCTAGAAAAAACATGCTATGGCTATAAATTGGAGCCACTTGCCAGAGGAGATAGCTTATTTTTAGATGGTATTCTTTTATTAAAAGAATTTTTCGAAATTTATATGCAAGAGAAAAATAAGCACTCTCACCTGCCCAACTTTTTTAACTCCTTTTTTGGTTTATTAGTGGGCAATGAAGAATTTCAAAAAATGATTGAGCAGGGTACTAGAGCCGAAGATATATTTCAAAAATGGAAAGCCGCCAACAGAGAATATGAAAAAATAAAAATGAAATACCATATCTACCCTTCGTAAAATTAAAAAATAAATAACTAATAGAATTTGCTATTTAAGTGTTTTTATATTATTATAATTATTATATCGACTGAACCCTGTAGGTATAAAAAGCCCAGAATGCTCATTTAATTTATGGCCATAACGCACTCCTATACGCTTTCTTCCTCTCACACATGGGGCATACTACTATCTTTATCTGTTCTAATTGCTAGCTGCAAAGATCCCAAGCCTACTTTCCGAAATTGGGCTTCAGAGCCCAGTACTAGTTTTTTTTATCACTTACCTACTGATTCTATTGAAAATCTAAGTACTGAAAGCAATTTAGCCCAACTTGAATACCGCGAAAAATTTAAAAACTCTTCTGTTTTTACTGATACCACTTTTGTTATAAACGGAGCAGAATACTCTGTTTATCTGCATAATAAATTTCAAAATCAAATTGAAAAAGTAGCAATGCTCCATGCAAACGATAATTGTCAATTTAGTATTCACGAAAGTGTGATTGGTAAATACGAACTTACTATTGAAGTAGTCAAAAATAAAAGACTTCAATTTCGAAAAAAATTCGATAAATATGATTTTCAAGACGTACTTAATAAAACCTACCTGAAGCAGAATGTTATAGCAGGTGCTAAACTATATTGTTACAATCAGAAGAATAACTCCTTTGTTTTTTTAGTCAACTTTTCGAATGTACCCGGTGGAACAGATTGGTATGCCCAGGTCTATCTAGTAATGGACGAACTGGGCAATATTATTCACAAGGGCTTAGTAGATTATCCTCATCATTGCGAGGGTCTATTTTCCGTTACGGAAGATAAAAGATATATTCTTACCTGCTCAGAATTTTTGGACTTAGAAGAGAGAAAAGCGGTCCTCTTCAAAAACGAAGTTACGTTTGCAAAGTTTCTAAACGATACTCTCTACAGTGTTATTTACTCCCTAACCACAGATTCCCTTCTTTGTGATACACTTGCCTATTATCAAAATGATACTCTGAGGGTTTCAAATTACCTAAGAAAGCCTGATACCCTATCTGCTAATGCATTCATTTTCCACGTCAAAGGAGATACTCTAGTGCAATTTCAATTTAATGGTTTTCTTAATCATGGAGAAGGATATGCTGTAGAATGTGAATTACTCAAAAAACTAGCCCTTATCGGCTACTACGACTACAAAAAGAAACTCCTGCGAATTTACGATTGGGAAAAAAAACTGAAAGAAATGGTATACTCCGTGGAACAACTCAAAAAATTAAAAAAGCAATCTAATATTATTGAAAATGAGGAGTATATGCAGTTCCACACCTTCGATAATAGTGGTACCATTAAATTAATTCGCTTTTACATTAATTCTGCCAAACGAGTAATTGGGTACCGCCTACTCGACACCTAAACTTTTAGTAGAATCAATTCTAAATTTTATTACTACTTCTGTTCCTATATCTTTTTTGAAGAATTGTATGCTATCCTTCATATTATAAATTTTACTCAGACGCTCAATAATATTTCTTAAGCCTGTTCCCTTGTCAATTCTTTCCAAATTTATTCCGGGGCCATTATCGTAAATATGAAATACTATAAAGTTCTCTTCTTTTGCAGCCCCTATTTTTACAATTCCGGGTCCTGTAATTTTAGAAATACCATGTTTAATACAGTTTTCTACTACTGTTTGAATAACTAGAGCAGGCACTAACAACATTCCTAAATCCTCTGGCCACTCAATAGAAAAACTAAAACGATCACCAAAGCGTATTTTTTCAATATCTAAATAAGTTTTTACTAATTGCATTTCCCCAGCTAAGGGTACAAAAGTTTCATTCGAAACCTTTAAGGTATATCGAATAATGTAAGCTAACTTTTCTAAGGCTTCTTCTGCTTGCTGCGGCGAAACATGAATCAACTCGGAAATTGAATTAAAAGTATTAAACAAAAAGTGAGGATTAATCTGAGCTCGTAGAGCAATAAGCTGCGCTTCCGTAGTCTTTTGGCTCAAAATTTTCTCCTTTTCAATAAGATGAAGAATTTCCAAATGAAGTACAATCTGCCCTAGTAGGCGTCGAAAAAGATTTAAGTCACTAAAAGTATAAATTCCTTTTTGGGGAGTACCTACTATACAAAGATATACTGCCTCTGTAGTAGGCATTCGAAAAATAAAACATACCCTGCTATTTAGTAATGCATTTTCTAACGAACTAAGAAAAGTAGGTGTATGAAACTCTTTATTAGCCGACCAAAAGTCTTGATACTGAGCCACCAAAGTACTTACTTCTTTCCAGTTTACCTTGCGGAGCCCAGGCAATGATACTAGTTCAGGCTGCTCGTTATCATTAAAAATGTAGCAAAAAGAAGCATTAAAAATTTTTATTATTGCTTTTTGGGTATTTTCTATTAATTCCTGTAAGTGAGTTGCTTTGTTAGAAATACTTAAAAACTGAAAAACCTGCTCTTCCTTTAGACTCGAACCAATTTTAATATATTTTTGAATATAAGGCTCATAACGAAAATAAAAATAGCGAACTACAGATAGGCTTAAAACAATACTACTTAACTCCACTAAGCCACGCCATACTTCATGAAAAATCAGTTTCTTAAATATTTCATGGAAAAAAAGATAACTTGTAAAAGTCATAAAAACCAAAAATAAATACAATAAGCTTCTAGATACTACTAGGCGAATATCTCCATACTTAATCAAAGTTCGAGAAAGTACCACCAAAGGAAAGACAAAAATAAAATTAGCTCCTACTTCTAAAATAGAATTTGGTAGAGCATAATTTTCAACAATTGAAAAACACTTCAATAACTTAACCCAAGCATTTAAACAAAAAAAGCTTACAATAGCCGCTATTACAATCAGGGCCCAAAAGGGTAATGACTTTTTTTCATACAATTGTAATATCCAATACCCTAGCGCCGAATAATAGAAAGCATATAATAGAAGCTCACAATATTCAAAATCCACAAAATAACACTTTATAGCTACATAGCTCACAAAAATGGCTATTCCTGCTATGCCTATGTTTACCCCAACTTTTGTTGCTAAATCAAGCTTAATATTATTATAGTCTTCCCCTACTACTATACCTAAAGTAATAAGAACCCAAAAAATAATAGCTATAATCGAAGCCCAATGATTGAATACATAGTTTCGAAATTGTAAATCATTTTCAATTACTATAAAACGAATGCATTGAAAAATAAAAAAAAGACTTACTAACCCTAGCCAAAAGAAAAGAAAATAGTTTTTGCTGAAATTTACTTTCAAGAAAGGCCAGCTTAAAGCCAAGAGAGTAATCCCAGAAAATGCCCCGATAATATTCAGGTAAAAAAAAATTTTGTAGCCCCTACTTGAACTGGTACCTCCTAAAAGAGGCCTATAGCCATAGAGGATGTAATAATGAGCAATTTGCTGAAAAGAGCCTCCTTTTAATACTCGACATCGGAGAAATAAAGTGGGGGGCGTTGAGTACATAATCTGGCGATAGATATAAAGATCAGGAATATTTTTATTTTCCACCTGCAAAAGTCTATCGCCTGGCTCTAAATAATCCTGACCTATAAACACATTTTCTATTAGTGGCGAATACACACTTTTTACATATATTCCATTCTCCTTTTCTTGCCACTCAATCCAATCGAAGCTATGATAGTTAAATTGCCATTGCTTGCCTTCTAATTTGCTATTTGGAAAATTTTCTTCTTCAACTCTCGGAGGAAGTTTCTTATTTTCGGCAAAATAAATCTTGAAAGATTGCTGCTGTATTTGAGTAATTAATTCAACTCGCTGAAAGGCTAGTATTAGAATGGATAACACCAACAAACTAAATACAACTTTTAAAACCTTACCCAACCCTAACCATAACAGCCATGATAATAATGCACGCATTATCATTATATATGACTGAAATTTTTTTATTTTAGTCGTTCACAATATTTTATGGATGATTCTCGATTCTACTTTCCAAAAAAGCTATTGCAGTACTAGCATCTGTATCTTGTTTTTGTTTTTTAGCATAAACTTAAAATTAAAGGGGCAAAATAATACAAACGATAGTCTCAAAATTTTAAGCTGGAACACTTACATGCTCCCTTTAGGAGCAATTATAAAAAAGCATTTTCAAAGAGCTAAAAATATCGCATTTCTTCTAAAAAAAGCGAATTACGATGTTATGGTATTCCAAGAAGTGTTTCATAAAAAAATTTTTAGATATTGGAAAGATCAATTTGCGGAAAATTATCCCTACCAGGCCTATATTCCTATTACCTCACGTTTTTCATTTAAAACTTCAAGTGGAATTGTAATATATAGCAAGCATCCTATATTAGAAAAAAAATATATTGAGTATAAAAATTTTTGTCCCTGCTATGCAGCCGATTGCTATGCTTATAAAGGAGCATTACTTATTAAGATACAAAAAAAAATGCAACAATTTCAAATTGTTGGAACACACTTGCAAGCCCAAGAACATCCTAAAGCACATGCTATACGCAAATGTCAATTGCAAGCCATTTTTGAACACCTCATTATGCCTAACTTAGAAAAGGGGGTTCCTCAAATCATTATAGGTGATTTAAACGTCGCAAGAATACAAAATCCACAATTATACAAAGAAATGCTTTCTATCTTAGAAGCTATTGATGTTAACAGGGCTATCAATCCTGCTTTTACTTACGATGGACTCCGTAATACCCTTCCTAGCGGTAGGAACAAAGTATTTACCGATATCTTGGATTATATCCTTTTTCGCTCAAATAATAGCTTAGTAAAACCAGGAAATTATAAAGTAAATTATTTTCGTGACCCCAATAATAAAGACTTATCAGACCATTATGCCATTGAAGCAACCTTCTATTTTTAAAAAATATCGTGCGAGATTTCATTCTAATTCAAAAATACTTTCCGTATTTGTCTAAAGAAAAAATAGAACTTCTCAAAGCCTTTTGCCAACTTTTAACTGATTGGAATACTAAAATTAATCTTATTTCTAGAAAAGATATCGATAACTTAGTGGCCCATCATCTTCTTTCTTCTTTGGCTCTTTTACATTTTGCTAATTTTGTAGCAGGTACTACCTTTTTAGATTTAGGAACGGGTGGAGGATTGCCAGGCCTACCCCTTGCCATTATTTTGCCGCAGTGTAATTTTGTTTTGCTAGACAGCACCCAAAAAAAAATAAATGTGCTAAATACAATCATTAGAGAGTTGAACATAACTAACACTACTACTTTATGGCAAAGAATACAGGAGCATAAAGAACAATATGACTTTATCGTTGGCCGAGCTGTATGCTCTCCAATAGATTTTTATCATCTGGCAAAAAAAAACATACACTGTAAAAACAAAAACCAACAACCTAACGGTATATACTACTGGAGTGGGGGAACAATAAATACTAAACAGTTTCCGGTTCCTACTAAAATTTTTTACTTAGCGCAGCAGTATTATAATTTACCTTTTTTCGAAACTAAATTTATTCTATATTTGAAGTGTTGTAGTAACTCATAAAAATGGAAGAGTACATCAACTTTGGATTAATGCTAGCAATAGCCCTAGGTTTAGGAATAGCACTTCCCCTCCTTAACCAACTATTAGGTCCTTTTCGTCCTAAACAAAAAAAGCTTATGCCTTATGAAAGCGGAATGGATCCGGTAGGAAGCGCAAGAGATCGCTTTTCAGTAAAATTTTACCTTATTGCAATGCTCTTTATTATATTCGATATCGAAATTGTATTCATGTATCCTTGGGCTGCTCAATATAGAGAACTTTCCCAAGCATTAGGCAGTTTCCCCCTCATTGAAATGTTCGTATTTATTTTGATTCTTCTAGTGGGCTATATCTATTTGTATAAAAAAGGTGGGTTCGAGTGGGAATAGTAATAAACAAAAAGCTATAATTCTTTAGCACGTAGAGCGTTACAATCCTGCTGAAAATCCTTATTTATTAAAATTGCTTCTTCGAATCCCTTTTTACGTAAAAGACAAGCAGGGCAATTTCCGCAACCTGCTCCCCATGCAAATTCTTGCCTCCTTCCTTCATAGCAAGTATGAGAGTGTTTTATAATAACTTCTAAGCACCCTAATTCTCGTGCTAAAAGCCAAGTTTGAGCTTTGGTTAAATTCATAATAGGCGTAATTATACGAAAGGGGTAATCCATACCCAAAGAAAGGGCCTTCTCAGCAGCTTCAACAAATTGCTGACGGCAGTCTGGGTAGCCGGAATAATCTGCTTGGCAAAAACCTGTAATAATATTATTTATTCCCAGGTGGTAAGCATATATAGCTGCATAATTTAAGAATAAAAGGTTACGACCAGGCACAAAAGTATTAGGAATACCCTTTTCTGTTTCCTGCTTAATTTCTATATTGGAATTAACCAAAGCATTCCCTCCTAGCTTTTGAAAATAATCTATTTGTAACTCTTCCCAATCTACCCCCGCAATCTTAGCAATTAATGCTGATTGCTGCCTTTCTACCCCATGACGCTGCCCATAATTTACAAATAAAGCAAGAATGGGCTCATAGTACTGTTTAGCCCAATACAGAGCAGTTGTCGAATCTTGCCCTCCTGAAAATAACACAATCGCACCCTGTAATAACCCTATTTTTTTACCATTCGTAAGATTCTCCATTGTATAAAATAGTAAGAGTTTTATTAGGCTTAGGAGGCTGCACAGCCCCTATAATTTGAGCCTGATATCCAAATTCTTGAAAAAGCGCAATAATCTCAACAGCTGCGTGCATATGTGTGTAAATTTCCAGCCTATGACCCATATTATAAGTTTGTAACATATTTTTCCAAGAAATAGATACCGTTTGTTGTATCACCCTAAAAATTGGAGGGGTAGCAAACAAATTATCCTTTAATATGTGAACCCCTTGAGCAAAACGCAAACACTTAGTTTGACCTCCGCCTGTACAATGGATAACCCCTCCTATATCATCTCGGTAGTTTTCCCACATTAATTTTAACACAGGCATATAAATACGCGTAGGAGAAAGAAGTGCTTTACCAATATTCAGTGGAGTTTCGGGCAGAGGGTCTAATAAGTTATTTTTCCCTGCATACACTAGTTCGTAAGGTAACTGCCCTTCAAAACTTTCCGGATAATTTTGTGCATAAGTTTTATTCAACAAATCGTGACGAGCATTGGTTAGCCCATTGCAACCAATACCACTGTTATACTCTTGTTCAAATTTAGTTTGGCCAAAAGAGGCTACTCCTATAATCACCTGCCCTGGATGCAAGTGAATTTCTTTAATTTGATTAAGGGGAGCTCGTGCAGCTACGGTAAAGCCTATATCTAAAGTCCGTACAATATCTGCTACATCTGCCGTTTCACCTCCTGCATGTGCAACTTCAATATTCCAACTTGCTAACTTATCTATCCACTTATAAGAACTAGCAATTAGTACCTCTAACACCTCACTAGGAATCCTAAATCTATTGCGAGCAATGGTACATGTAAAAGCTAAATGGTTACATACTCCAGCGCACCCAATATCATCCAAATTCATAACTAAAGCATCTTGCACTATCCCCTCCCAAACGCTTATATCACCCGTCTCTTTCCAGTATAAATAAGCAATAATAGGTTTAGTACCAGCCGTATCAGAATGCATGATAAAAGCATTCTTCCCTGATTTATCTCCCAAATCAGGCAAAATTTTACAAAATGTTTTGGGTCTTAGCCCTTGCTCATATTTTGCAATAATGGTATGTAAATCACTTTTATCCCATGAAACCCCTCTTTCTAAGTAAGAATCCATAAGCCTTATAAAGTTAAAAAATTTTAATTTTCCCAAAAACAAGAAATGCCCGCAATACCATAAGCACCAGCTTCCAGTAATAGCGGAATGTCTTTTAAGTTTACTCCTCCCAAAGCAAACACAGGTATTTTAACTTGTGATACCCACTCTGCAAAAGTAGTGATTCCTAGTGGCTGAATTTCAGGATGAGTAGAAGTGAAAAATACAGGACTTAAAAAAGTATAATCATAACCTTGAGCTTCAGCTTTTTTTAGCTCTTCCAAACTATGGCAAGATTTGCCCCGATATATAGCCAAGGTATCTAAAGTAGTATTTTCTTCACTTGCTTTGTAATGTATTACTTTAATAAAGGGTAAAGAAAAATACTCCATTCCTCCAATCCAAGTTATGCCACTATAACATTTTACTATTCGATTCCACTCATCGAGTGGAATATTATGCAGTAGATTTTTAGGGCGCAAGTAAATAGCATCAGCCCCCCTTTTAATAGCTTGGTCAAGCTTAATAGAAAATTCGTGCATAAAGAAGCTCTCGGGCACAATAGCAATTCGGGTAAAAGGTAACTTTTTACGCACCATGCCCAATTTATTTTATGAAAAAAGCCCACCTCTTCTGCGCTATAAAGAGATGGGCTTCTATTCATTAATTTATACTATATTAGTTTTTCACTACCTTGATACTCCGAACACTTCTCTCGTCCGAAACTTTCAAAAAGTAAAATCCACTACCATAGGACTGAAGATCCAAATACACTTCTACCCTATCACTAACTGCTCTAAAGATTTTCTCTAACAGCACTTTGCCACTTAGGTCTACTACTTCCACCTTAAATTCCCTAGATTGAATATTATCGATACTAATGTATAGCCCGCCTTTGGTAGGATTAGGATACACTTGCACCTCAAAATTAGTCTCTTCACTTCCCCATCCTTCTCTAGGTCTCTGCGTAGTAAAACTCACTACGTTCGAAAAAGGCGTAAGTACTCCTGTTTGGAAAGAACATAAAGAACAGTTTGTTCTTATTCGCACCCCATACTCCTGGCCTGGCTGTAAATTACTAATTTGCAAAGAACTACCAGGATGCGGTACTAATTGCTGTGTCCAAGTAGCTGTGCTAGTATTAGCTAGCCCGTAAGAAACTATGTAGCATGCAGCACCACTTGTATTGGGTAACCAGCTAACATTCACCGTTGTAGGAGAAATATTTGTTACTTGAAGATTGGTGGGCGTTTGACATATACCGCCATCTCCTTCTTGGGCTGTAAACTGAACTGCGGGTGAAAATTCAGAACTCCCCTGCGTACCACATATTGCCCTTACTTGTACTTCATAAGTACTGCCTGGTTGTAAGCCAGCAATGGCTTGAGTGGTAGCAGATAGATTAGTAAAACTGATAAAAGAACCATTTGGTAATAATCGATAACGTAATTCATAACTTGTAGCACCAGTTACTGAATTCCAAGCCACCGTAGCTTGCGTAGCACTACTACTTACCCGAACATTCTGAGGTACACTACACCCTGTTGTACTTCCTCCCCCTGATAGAGTTCTAAATGTTTGTACACTTCCACCACCACTTTGCCTGCCTCCCGAACAAACTGCTTTTACTCGTACTTCATACTCTGTATTAGGCAGTAAGTTGGATAAAATTCTACTTGTACCACTTACCTCTGGAAGGGAAGTAAAATTAGCTTCTCCTACTCTTCTATATTCAAGAACATAGCCCGTTGCTCCATTAATGCTTCTCCAATTAACAGAAGCACTGTTGGAAGTAATAGAAGTAATATCTACTACCTCAGGACCGCTAAAACTAGCAACATTAGCATTAGCTTGTGTACTGCAACCTGCAGCATCAGTAACTAAAACAGTATAGTTTCCTGCACTTAAATTAGTGAATTGGCCTGTTGTATTAGTAGAAAGAATAGTACCCTCTCTTTGCAAACGATATTCATAAGGAGCCGTACCCCCTGAAACAGTAGCAGCAATAGAACCTGCGGCAGCGCAGGTTTCTGCCGTAGTATTTATATTTATGCTTATATTACCCTGAGCCACGTTCACAGGTATCCTGCTACTTTCACAGGCTCCTCTAGCAGCCGCAACAAAAAAGGTAGAAAGATTAGTATTACTTATAGTAAATATTGTATTTGTACTATTCACCAAGGGCGTTCCACCATTAGCTACACTATAAACTCTGAACTCAGAACCCGGTACGGGGCCAAAGGCAGCTGTAAAAGTAATAGTTCCGCCTCCCCCACAGCTACCACTTGCCGAAACCGTAGGAGGCGATGGGACTGTTGCACTTGCACTTACAGCTAAAGGAACCCTATTACTTTCACACGCACCAATTGCAGAACTAAAATAGTAAGTAGCCGGTGGATTTGCACTTAGCTCAAATATAAAGGGTACAGTATTTCTCACTGCAAGCGGAGCACCCCCCACAGGGCTAGCATACATTCGAATTTCTGTTCCAGGAATAGATCCCATCAAAGCAGTAACGCCTACTGTAGCGCTACCACACGTTGCGTTATTAGAAAGAATAGGCTCGCTAGGATTGGTAGTAGTAGAAGTAATACTTACAGGAATTCTTGTACTTTCACAGGTTCCCGAGCCACTAGCCACAAAATAGGTAGTAGCTGTAGTGGCGCCCGTTACAGTAGCAACAAAGGGTCCTGTAGCTACGGCTATGGGTGATCCCCCCGTAGGAACAGTATATACTCTAAGCTCTATTCCCCCACCACTTGGCATGGTAGCAGAAATAGTAGCAAAATTATTACTTCCGCAAATACTGCCTGCTGCTGCAATAGGTGCACTCAACTCATTAGTAATAATACCGGATACTGGAACCCAAGAACTACTACATCTTCCGTTACTTGCTTGAATAAAAAACTCACTAGTAGAGCTAAAATTAGAAACTGTTAATAAATAGGGTTCAGAGTTTCTCTGAGTAATTAGATTACCCTGAGCATCGAACAAACTTACCTGAATTCCTGTAGTAACGTTAGTCACTGTAAAAGTTATAGCACCACTACCACAACGAGAAACATTTTCAGCCTGAGGCGCAAGAGGCGAAACACTACTATTAACGTTTACAATTACCGCCACCCGACTGCTTTCGCAGTTACCTGTAGCACTACTAACATAGTAAGTAGTTGTCGCATTAACAGGCTGCGTAGCTAAATGATATGGAAATGTATTATCTGTGCGTATAGGAGTTCCCCCAAAAGGTTGCTCGTATAGTCGCACCTCGTTACCTGCTCTTTCGCCCATTTGAACCGTGATTACAGCACCCCCATTACCACAGAAATTAAGATTAGAAGCAGACGGTGTAGAAGGTGGATTAACCACGCGAATGGGCAAAGGAATACGCTCACTTTCACAGTTGCCTATGGCAGAAGCGAGGTAATAAGAGGTATTAATGCTAGCATTGGTAATTGTGATAACATAAGGGGAAGTATTACTACTAGCTACTGGAATAGTAGCCGTAGGAGAATCGTATACCCTGAGCGAGCTACCACTTGGAGATCCCATAATACCTGTAATAGTGACGGGTCCATTTCCACATCTAGAAATTTCTCCCGTGCCAAATATAGAAGGATTACCTGGAGTAGAACTTACAGAAATAACTATCGGTATACGAGAGCTTTCGCAAGCAGCAGCACCTACTACCAAAGTGCTACTTAAATAATAGGTTGTATTTGTAGTAAGCCTAGGAGTAGTAAAAATAAAAGGTGCTTCAGTTTTGAATAGTAAATCTCCGCCTGTAGGTTGATTGTATAACCGAAACTCATTGCCTGGCACAGCACCACTTGCTGCTGTAATAGTTACACTACCACTTCCACAACGACTAAAGCTAGGAGCAGAAGGAGCAGAGGGAGCCTGTAAAATATTAGCTGTAACACTCACACGTGGACTTTCACAATTTCCATTAGCAGCAGCCACAAAATAAAACTCAGTAGTGCTTAAATTGGGCGTAACAAGAGCCCCAGGATTAGCGTTGGATATACTAATAGGGCTTCCTCCAGTACTTACCGTATAAAGCCGAAATTCAGAGCCTGCAGGTATGCTCATGCTAGGAGTAAAAGTAACAGCTCCTGCCCCACAACGACCGGCATCATTAACTACAGGAGCCGCAGGAATTGCAAGTACACTTCCTACTACTTGTCTTCTAGGACTTTCACAAGTTACATTACCACCTACTCGTACTACACTAGCAAAGTAAGTAACACTAGTAGTAGCAGAAATTGTAAAAAATGCCGGATTGTTAGAACTAGAAAACAGCATATTTCCTCCTACAGCAGCATCATATAGCCGAATTTCACTACCTGCAATGCCACCCATATTTGCTGTAAAGGTAAGTACCCCGGCATTACAACGCGCTACGTCATTGATAAGCGGCATACTAGGCGTTTCAACAATAGTGATGGGCGCCAAAACCTTATTACTTTCGCAGTTACCAATTGCCGAAGCTACAAATATAGTAGTATTAACAGCTGCGTTAGTGGTAAAGGTGTAAGGGGAAGTAGTAGAAGTACTCAATAAATTTAAATTAGCATCATACCAGCGGATTTCTTCGCCTACTTCTTGACCCATTAGAGCCGTTAGCGTAACAAGCCCAGCCCCACAGCGTCCAACAGCTCGTGTAATAGGATCAGAAGGCCTAGGCGCAACAGCCCCCACCACACTAATACGCTCACTTTCACAATTTCCTATTGTACTAGAAATATAAAATAATGTATTAGTGCGGATATTGGCTGCTGTTAAAGTATAAGGAAAAGTATTATCCTCATCAACCAAGGTACCGTTTACATCGTAAAGTCGAACAGCAGAACCGGGATTAGCACCTACATTAGGGGAGAAAGTAATAGGCCCTTCTCCACAACGAGTTACTCTCCCAACAATAGGTGTTCCAGGTTTATTAACAAGTGTTACTACCACCGGTACCCTTTCACTTTGACAATCTCCTAAAGCACTTTCTAAGTAGTAAGTACTACTACTACTTATCACTGGAACTGTCAAAAGGTAAGGACTAAAAGTGGCAACTGCTAAAAGGCTTCCGCCCCTAGGCGAATCATATAATCTCAGCTCTGCACCCGGCGTAACACCCATGGTGGCAGTAATTACAGCCACTGAAGTACCACAAACAGTAATATTACCCGCACTTGGACGTGAGGGGGCTGTAAGCACGCGCGCTAAAACTGGAGTAAAATCACTTTCACAACCCTCTTGAGAAGCAGAAATATAAAACGTAGTACTTGTATTTATCACAGGAGTAGTTATCGTTACGTTATTTCCCGTAACAGGGGGCACTAAGGGAGCAACACTATTAGGAGAATTATATAAACGGTAGGTAAGAGTTATATTTTCTGGACTCCTAACACTAAAAGTAACGACTCCACTTCCACAAACAGTAGCTGCAGTAGCAAAGGGAGCAGCAGGCTTAGAAAGTACAGTAACCACTACTGGAGTACGATTACTTTCACAATTAGAATTGGCACTTGCTACAAAAAATGTAGTAGTTGCACTTAAGTTAGGTATTGTTAACTCATAGGGATTTATACTGCTACTTGCAACTAAACTGCCTCCTTGTACTGCGTTATATAGGCGCATTACAGTCCCTGGAACTTCCGTCATTTGAGCCGTAATTACTACTCTCCCTTCACCGCAACGCGTAGGAGCTATTACAAAAGGAGGTGAAGGTAAAGAATGAATAGTAACTACCACTTGTATTCTTTCACTTTCACAGTTTTGATTAGCACTGGATACAAAATAGGTAGTTGTGTTAGCTACTAAGGGAATTGTGAAAGTATAGGGAGAAGTATTATCGACTAATAGCGGTGTACCCCCTAATTGTTGAACATATAGGCGCATTTCTTGCCCTGCATTTGCCCCCATTAAAGCAGTAATAGTAATAGGCCCACTTCCACAACGCGATACGGAAACTGCAGAAGGCACCGAGGGACCTGGCGTTACTTCCGCTGTAACTCTTATTCTTGGGCTAGCACATCCCGTTAATGTATTAATGCTTTCCACAAAATAACTATTAGTAAATGGAAGAATAGGCGTTCGAAGTTCAAACGGGAAGGTATTATCACTTGTAATTAAATTACCCCCCACTTCTGCATCATATAAACGCATTTCGGTTCCTGGAATTTGACCCATAGTTGCACTAAATGTCACGGCTCCTTGCCCACATCTTGCAATAATACTATTACTAATAATAGGAAGACTTGGCAACGGATGAATAGTAGCCACGGCTGTGCTCCTAGGGCTCACACAACCCGTGCGGAAATTAATAGTTTCAAAGTAAAAAGTAGTAGTAGTGGTAACTCCTGTAACGCCCAATTCATAAATAGGGCTATTATCGGAGGCAATTATTATACCTCCTACCGGAGTCGTATACAACCGAATCTCTAGATCAGTTGTGTTTCCAAATAAGGTAGCTGTAAAAGTTAAGCCTCCGACTCCACAGCGAGAAATGTTACTAACAGTAGGCTCTGCAGGTAAAGGTAATATATTGATACTTACTGGAACTCTTTCCGAAGAGCATCCTGTTTGACCATTTAATATTCCTACAAACAAGTTAGTGGAATTGTTTAGTAAGGGAGTATTCAATTCAAAGGGCGGCACAGCATCTTCAGCAATTGGCGTACCTCCTACAAGGTCTGTGAATAGTTGAGCTCGTACTCCTATAGTAAAAGAAGCACTTACAGATAGAGTTACCGTACCTGCGCCACATCGATTAGAAGCTTGTACTACAGGAGGCTGAGGAAGTGGATGGATAGTAGCCACTACTTGTACTCGATTACTTACGCAAGCTGGTACAGTTAATAAATTGGCACTTTCTACAAAGAAAGTAGTTGTAGTAGCTAAAAACCCAGTGCTGAACTCAAAGGGAGAAGTATTATCTACTAAAATAGGCTGCCCGCCTACTTGTGTGGTGTAAAGGCGAAGCTCTGTTCCTGCCGGAGATCCCATTAGAGCAGATAAGGTAAGAATACCACTACCACAGCGAGCCACCGAAAAAACTTGAGGAGCCCCCGGTAAAGTATTGATAGTTGCAGATACAGGTAGCCTACTACTTTCACAACCCGTAAAAGGATTAGCAGAAGCAATGTAGAAGATAGTAGAGGTATTAATTTCAGGAGTTACAAGTAAGTAGGGGGCTGTACTACTTGCAAATAGGGGTATTCCCCCTGTTTGAGTATCATATAAGCGAATTTCAGTTCCTTCAGGCGAACCCATTAGTACGGTTAATGTTAAGCGCCCGCTACCACAACGAGCCCCAGTAGAAGAAGCATTGGGTACGCCTGGAATAGGGTTAATCGATACGCTCACAGGAGAGCGGGAGCTTGTGCAGCCTGTTGAAGTATTAGTACTTTCTATATAAAGAATTGTTGAAGTAGGTAAGCTTGAAGTGGTAATAATAAAAGGAAAGCTAGAAGCACTGCCCAGCAAAGTACCCCCAGTAGGAGTATTAAAAACTCGCACAAGATTAGCTTCTGAACTAACATTTTGCACTGTAAGAGTTACTGCTCCAACACCACATCTGCTTACTGCTGCTGCCGTAGGGGGCTGTAAAGTACTGTTAACAAAACCCACAATAGGAACCCTATTGCTCTCACACCCTGTTTGTGAAGAAAAAGAAGCCAAATAAAAAGTTGTTGTACTACTAATAGTAACAGGTAACTCATAAGGGGGAGTAAAATCAGAAGCAATTACATTACCCCCTGTCTCTGTATCATACAAGCGAATTTGATTCCCTGCTGGGGTTCCCATTAAAGCGGTAAAAACGATAGTTCCGGGACCGCATCGAGTAATATTAGATGCATTTGGAGTACCTAGCTGGGAATGTACTGTAACTACTATGCTACTACGCGGACCAATACAGCCCGTAGTTGTGTTAATTGCTTCTATAAAATATGTGGAAGTAGTAAAAACATTGGGTATAACAAGCTCAAATGGCTCAGTATTATCTACTGCGACTGGAGTTCCACCACCTGAACTTAAATAAAGGCGCATTTCGTCTCCTACTACTGCTCCATTCTGGGGATTTAAAGTTACTGGCCCTGCGCCACAACGCGTTACACTATTAGCTACAGGAGCAGAAGGATTAGGAACTACTGGAACGGTCACGACAGTGCGCTGGGAAGCACAGCTACTAATTAGGTCCATACTTTCCACAAAGAAGCGAGTAGTAGTAAATATTTCCGGTGTTGCAAGCTCATAAGGAGCAGTATTATCAATTGCTACAGGTATACCCCCTGTGGCTGTGGTATATAAGCGAATCTCACTACCTGGCACGAGACCCATCTGAGCTGTAATAGTAGCAATACCATTTCCACATCTTCCTAAGCTAGAAGCTGTAGGAGTACTGGGTATAGGATTAATACGTGCTACTACCGCTACTCTACTAAGTTCACACCCTTGATTACTTACACTAGCTACATAATAAGTAGTAGTAGTAGTAAGCGAGGGAGTAGTAAGCAAGAATGGAGCCTGACTAGCACTAGCAATAATATTATTTCCTTGGGCATCAGCATAAAGCCTAATAGTAGCTCCTGGTGGGTTACCCATTGTAGCAGTGAAAGTGACCACTCCCGGCCCACAGCGCGTTACGTTATTAACTGTAGGTACGCCCGGCGAGGGAGTAGTAATTAAATTTACTTGTACAGCTGTTCGCGTTGCACTTGTACAACCTGTAATTAAATTGGCTGCCTCTAAGAAAAAAGCTGTAGGACCACCAATTTGGGGCGTAAATAACAAGTAAGGAGGGTTTGCAGCAACAGATTCGGGAGAACCTCCAGTAGAAGTTGTGTATAAGCGAATTTCAGTACCTGCAGGGTTGCCCATATGAGCAGTAATCACTACAGAACCACCACTCGAACAAACTGTTACGCTAGAAGCCGTAGGAGCACCTGGCAATGGATTTATTGTAGCAACAACTGGTACTCTTACGCTTTCACAATTAGTACTTGTACTAAAGCTAGCCAAATAAAAAGTGGTAGTTGTATTCAAAAATGGCAGAGGTAATGTATAGGGGGGCACAAGCGCCAAAGCTAATGGATTATTACTAGTAGGAGAGTCGTATAGCCGCATCTCATTTCCTGCCGGAGAGCCCATAGAAGCAGTAAAGGTCAAAAGTCCACCGCCACAACGAATAACCTCCGGCGCACTAGGAGCCCCCGGCGCTGGAATAACATTAGCTATCACGCTTTGTCTACCGCTTTCACACCCAGTAAAAGAATCAAAACTACTTATAAAAAAGGTAGTAGTAGTACTAATAGTGGGGGTAGTAACAGTATAAGGTACAGAAGAAGCTGTTACAACTGGATTAGCAGCCGTAGCAGTAGAATACAAACGTATTGTATTTCCTGCGGGAGCACCCATGGTGGCTGTAAAAGTAACCACCCCATTACCACATCTTTGAACAGTAGCAGCGTTTGGTAAACCAGGCACAACAGTATTTATAGTAACTGTAACAGGAACTCTGGCACTACGACAATTAGTTTGAGTATTTATACTTTCTACAAAAAATGTTGTTGTTGTAAAAACCACGGGGGTGGTAATTTCATAAGGCGCTACATTATCCATGCCCATAGGATTACCACCTACACTTTGATTATAAATAGCAATTTGATTTCCCGCAGGGAAACCCATCATTACAGAAATCGTTACAACGCCAGCTTGACAACGAGCCACAGGGCTTGCATTCGGTGTCCCCGGTGCCGAGTTTATTACAACTTCTACTCCACTGCGATTACTTTCACAACCAGTACTAGAATTAAAACTAGCCAAATAAAAAGTGGTAGTAGTGCTAACAGAGGGAGTAGTAATGGTAAAAGGAAAAGCAGAAGAACTTGCAAGAGGCGTTCCTCCTTGTTGAAGTGCATAAAGCCGAGCTTCATTTCCCCCCGTTACACCAATGTTAGGAGTGATAACCACTGAACCCGGATCACATCTACTAACCATCATCGACTGCGGGGTAAGAGGACTACTATTTACTTGTACTACCACAGGGGTTTTAGGACTTACACAGTTTGTCCCTGATATTGCACTTTCTAAAAAGAAGGTAGTAGTAGTATTTATTTGGGGTGTTACAAAAGTATAAGGAGGAGTAGTAGCTTCTGCAAAAGGAGCACTTGCAGAGGGAGTTAAATACATACGCATAATAGTTCCTGGGATAAGCCCCATTTGTGCCGTAAGGGTTACCAAACCTGGTCCACACCTGGAAGTATTGGAAGCTACCGGCGCAGAAGGACTAGGAATTGCTAAAGCCACCACCTGAGTACGACTAGATTCACACCCCGTCTGAGAATTAAAGCTTGCAATAAAAAATGTGGTAGTAGTAGTAAGCAATATTCCGCTATTAAGTAAATAAGGAGCACTAGTAGCTACTTCAATTGGAAATGCAGCTGTAGAACTTGTATACAGTCGAATTTCATTTCCGGGAGGAATTCCCATAGTAGCGGTAAATGTAACGGAGCCAAAGTCGCAACGCGACACAGGCAAAGCATTAGGCTGCCCCGGTAGTGGATTTATAGTAACAACAACAGGAGTACGCGTAGGGCTAACACATCCGCTGCTCGAGCTAAAACTTTCTACATACCATGTAACATTACTACTTACTGTTTGAGTAAATTCATAGGGTGGAATGTTATCAATAGCAACTGGCGTTCCTCCTGTAGGGAACACATATAAACGCATTACGTCGCCGGGTACTGAACCCATAGTAGCTGTAACTGTAACAGGACCCGGACCACACCTAGCAACATTATTTACTAGTGGCGCACTTAAAGCCGAAGTAATTTCTGCTACGGCAGCTACACGGGAGCTAGCACAATTATTCTGTGAATTAAATGTACCAAAATAAAATGTAGTAGTAGTAGAAACATTGAATGTAAAAGTAAAAGGAGGATTTTCTTTAGCAGCTAATAAAGTTCCTCCACTTGGAGAATCCCATACCCGAATTTGGTCACCGGAACTACCAATAATAGCAGTAAAGGTAACCTTTCCGGGTTCACATCCGGCAACATTTGCTACGGTAGGGGCTCCTACACTAGTGCCTACCACAGCATTCACAGGAACACGTGCACTTGTGCACGAAGAAATGGCACTCTCGATGAAAAATACAGTATTAGCAGTTATCGAAGGAGTAGTAAGCTCGAAAGGTTCTGCATTATCTATGGCAATAGGGAATCCTCCTGTTTGAGTTGTATATAAACGCACCTCTGTGCCTGGTGGAGTACCCATATTAATAGAAAAAGTAACTTGCCCTGGCCCACATCGAATTACCTCGCTAGCCGTAGGATTAGCAGGAATAGAGGCTATGTTTACTACTACGGGTGTTCTGCCGCTTTCGCAAGTAGTAATATTATTATAAGCTGAAACATAAAAAGTAGAAGTAGTAGAAACATTATTCAGTGGAATAGTTAGTGGGGCGGGCACTGATACAAGTAGCGTTCCCCCCACAGGAGCATTATATAACCTTATCTCATCCCCTGCAGGAAAACCCATCTGTGCTGTAAGAGTAACAGGACCTGCCCCACAACGAGTAAAGTCTACAGCGCTAGGATTACCAATTTGTGGATTAATATTTACTGCAGCAGGCACACGATTACTTTCACAACCAGTAACCAAATTAAAAACAGAAAAATAAAAGGTAGAAGTAGTGGTTATGTTAGGAGTAGTAAACTCATAAGGAGAAGTATCGTCTGTTTGTACAGGTGTTCCTCCAGTAGGCTGAGTATACATTCGAATTTCAGTGCCCGGAGGCGTTGGCATTATAGCTGTGAAAGTAGAAACTCCCGTACCACACCGCTGTAAAGTAGTTAATATAGGACTTGCCGGAATAGGATGAATCACCGCAACCACAGAATCTATAGGACTTTCACAACTACCAAATTGATTAATTGTAAAGACCTTCAAGTAAAAAGTAGTAGTAGTTACTACCCCTGGTACTGTAAAAACATAGGGTGGTGTATTATCGGTAGCTATTAAAGAAGTGGCATTAGCATCATTATATAGTCGCACTTCATTACCTGGAGGATTCCCTAGCAAAGCAGTAATGGTTATAGTTCCGGGCCCACAACGCTGTATTTGTGGCATAACAGGCTTGCCAGGATTCCCTACCGCCGATGCTTTTACCTTAATCCTTCTACTTTCACACCCTCCATTAGCTTGGTTGTATACACTTGCAATATAAAAATCTTGCGTTCCATTCAAAAAAGGCGTGGGTAGAAGATAAGTTTGCGGAGGAGTTATAGAAAGGGGGGTATTATTTTCTACTATAGGAACTCCTCCGGTTGGAAGAGTATATAGGCGCATAATTTGGCCTGGCGGTACCCCCATAGCGGCAGTAAAAGTTACTACCCCAGGCTGGCATAACAATACATCCTGCGCTGTTGGGATTTCTGGACAATCTGAGAAAACAGCAAAAGCCCTATCTGTTAAGGGTAAAGAAAAGTTAAAACTAGCCGTCTGCTTTTGATAGGGATTTCCTCCCAAAGCCGGACCTGCAGGCGAAGAGGGCATATCTTGCCATCCTGGAGGATTAGCAGAAGCATCGTAATAGCGCATTCTGCTTTGGTCGCGATTAAAGGCAGTCCCCTCATTCATTTCTTTCCATTGCAATTTTATAGTCAAAATATGATCGGGAACCGAATTGGGATTGCAAGCTACTAGCGGCGGGCAAGGGGGACCCGGACAAAGCGGAGCAGTACACCCTTCATTTATAAACCAAGTAAATCGAGCAACATCTTTCCTTGGGTTAGTAGTAGCAGTAGGAGGATCAAATACTTCATCTCTGACTCGTATGCCAATTTGGTCGGCATAATGATTAGGACTAGTTTGGTTATTAATTATTGTAGCAGGAGCATGAAATGCCGGCGTACCCACCGGATAATTCAGTGCATTTTGATAGCCACCTGCTCCCCCTACACATTCCCAAATAAACCGACCATTTCCATTCGTAATTACATAGCTTGAATCATTACCTATGGAAATTGTTGGCAAATTAGGCGGAACTAAATCGCAAAGAATATTTATATTAAAGTTTCCTATATCAATTTTACCCTTTAGTAGGCTAAGGGAATTAAAAAGGCGTATATTTGTCAAGAGTATCAACTTTTGGCTACTGTAGCTAGTGTTCATGAATAAATTATCAATTTTAGGGCTTCCATTGCTCGCAAATTTGGTAGTTCGAACTACTGTATTCTGATCACCCTCATTATAATGATACACATTCCCTCTATCATAAATAAAAACCGTACCATTTTCTACTACCAACGAGCAGGCCTCATTAATTCTTCCAAGGTTCCCAAGCTTTGCATTCAATGGAGGGTCAACTACAGGGCCTGGGCAGAATAAACCAGCGGTACCCGGTGATTGAGGGCTATACCGGTCTACATTCAGATAGCTAAAATCTCCTTGAAAACCGTTATTGGGATTATTATCGATATCTGTTGCGGTATGAAGCCAGGGTGTATAGTCCACATTAGGAAAATTAAAAAAGTTTAAGTCTGCCGGAGCCAAAGGCGAGATAGTAAACCCAAAAGGATTGCAACTACCACTGGCTACATTTTGTGAACCATCTACGTAATTAGCTATATTGGTAGGATCGTTATCCCCCCACCAATTTCCACTAGCATCTATAATAGCTTGTAAGTCGTTATTAGGAAATGGATTCGAAAAAAACGAGTTATTTATAATTGCTACCAAGTTACCTGCTAAGTTATTGTTATTGATCTTTATATTCGAAGTGTTGTTAGCAGTAATTTTAGGTGTACCTGGGAAGGTACCTATACGTACTGCGTTCCTGTAGTTAGTAATAAAATTTTCAGTAATTTTAATATTTTGTGGGGCTACTAATTCTTCGATGTGTACAGCAGCAGCTACATTAAAAGGAGCGTTAATACCAGGCCCTGTAAAACGATTCTGAGTAATATTCCATGCTCCTACTTGGGTAGGTACGCGATATTCTATTCCTACAGAATGAAAGTCTCCTGCGCCAGTAACTACCGGATTCCCCACATATTTGAATTGATTTTGTCGAAAAGTATTTACTCCCATCACGTTTAAGAAAAAGCAACCCCAATTTAGCCAAGTGTAATTATTAGGCTGAGGTGGAGCACTAGGATAGATAGGAGAGTTACTAGGCAAGGCTCCTGTAGCAAGGTGAAATTCGAAGTGGTTATTTTCTATTACAAAATCTGAAAGCTGAACGTTATTAAAAGCACTAGTAGCGGGTGCCCCACCATTAGGGGTTATCCTAATAAGTCTTCCCCCAAAGCCTCCATTGGTATTATGTATTGTGATACCCGGTGTAGTAGTGATATTAATATTAGTTGCACCTACCACTGTTGTACTAGTGCTGTACTGATTGGTATTACGAAAAGAATTATGGCGAATAAATACATTCCGAATAGCTCCATTAGGGTTATTAGTACGAGAAGTAACAACAAGATTAGAATGTCGGCTATATTCTATTTTATTGTGGCTAATAGTAGTATTATCACTAATAACAGCAGAAGTAAAATGATTAAGCATTATTTCTATACCAATTTCGCCGCTATTAGTAGGAGTACCTAAAATTTCATTCCACCTAATATGAGAATTTTTAGGATTTTGCAGGTGAATTCCGCAATAATTTGAATTATTCATTATAATACGATTGTAACTAATATCCACCTTTTCAAAGGTGCTTGCCCCTGCAGCGGGGTTACCTACTCCTACAAAAATGGCATACAACAAGTTTTCAAAAGTATTGCGGCGAATAATAATGCTATCTACAGGAGTATTAATACTAAAGTTCATCACAAAGCCCGTACCATTAGCATTAGAATTGGGTATAGTTGCTAAAGCAGTATTAATCCCCATATTTACTGGGGATACTGCTGAACCAAAGTCTTTGATAATCAAGCCCTCTATGCGCACCTTTCCTCCTGTAGTTGAGGGGTTAACTCCAAAACAATACGCATTAACCCCTTGACCATCAATTATAGGTGCATTATTACCTGCACCAGCCCCACTGGTGCTTGTATCTCCAATAATTCGTACCCTGGGCACAGTAATCTCCATATTTCGATTATCCACTCCTGTATACACCCCCGGGGCTATGTATATAGTTTTCCATCCTGTGAAGCTACTTGCATTAGCAGCTTGAATAGCCTGTTTTATAGATTTAAATGGATTTTGCTGGGTGCCGTTTCCTATACCTGGCAGCGGATTGTTGACGTTTACAAACCACGTTTGTGCTTGCCCTTCCCTTACCCCCACAAAAGAATAAAGGGCAAAAAGAATAAGTAAAGTTAAAGTATAAAGCTGATTCATTTCTAATTTATGTATATGAATTTTGTATTTGTACAAGATCTTTATTATTTATTATTTCAACCTTTAGGTTGTGATGCTAATATAAAAAAAAATTCAAATATTGTATTTTAATCAATAATTCAATGTGCAAATATCTGATAAACAAGTTTTTATTCTTAATTAAGATTGATGAAAACTTACCTAATATCTGAATAAATGGATGAAATCTTAAGAAATCTTTCGCGACCTAAAGATTTGAAGGAAGAAAGAGAAGAAATGGAATTGCGCCCCCAATCTTTTAAGGAGTTTGTAGGGCAAGAGAAAGTACTAGAAAATCTTCAAGTATTTGTAAAAGCAGCTTTATTACGAAAAGAAGCATTAGACCATGTTTTATTTCATGGTCCACCAGGGCTTGGCAAAACCACTCTAGCTTATATCATTGCCCAAGAAATGAGAAGCCAAATCAAAATTACTTCTGGCCCTGTCTTGGAAAAACCAGGCGATCTAGCCGGTTTACTTACTAACTTGGAAACTTGTGATATTCTTTTTATCGATGAAATTCATCGCCTAAGCCCTATAGTAGAAGAATACTTATACTCTGCCATGGAAGACTATAAAATAGATATTATGATTGATAGCGGCCCCAATGCTCGTAGTATACAAATCAATTTAAATCCGTTTACCTTAGTAGGGGCGACCACACGAGCAGGCCTCTTAACAGCACCACTTTTAGCGCGATTTGGAATTCAATGTCGCCTAGAATATTATGATGCTGAAACTTTGAAGAAAATTATCCTTCGTTCCGCTAAAGTGTTAAATACTCCTATTGAAGAAGAAGCGGCTTTCGAAATTGCTAAAAGAAGCAGGGGCACGCCGCGCATAGCCAATCGTTTATTGCGCAGAACTCGAGACTTTGCCCAAGTCAAAGGAAAGGGCATAATTACTACCGCCATAGCTGAACTTGCCCTTAATTCTCTAGAAGTAGATAGTGCCGGCTTAGACGAAATGGATAAGCGAATTTTGCTTACTATCATCGATAAGTTCCATGGTGGACCTGTAGGTCTTTCTACTCTAGCTACTGCAGTTGGCGAAGAAGCCGAAACAATAGAAGAAGTTTACGAACCTTACCTTATTTTACAAGGTTTCTTGAAGAGAACTCCTCGCGGCAGAGTAGCCACCGATAATGCCTATTTACACTTTAATAAAAAATTTCCAGGAATAGCCAATTCCCTGTTTTGAGCCTTTTTTTGTAAAAACCCAACTCGCAGTTCCAGATAGGGTAATTCCTGTCACTTCTCTAAAAATCTTTACTGCTAACCATGAAAATAGGTATTGTACTATGATAGTATATAAAGTATAAAAAGAAAAACTTATTTTGTAGGACTACATAAAGCGAGTAAAATTTTACCCCAAAAAACGGAAAGGAGCCTATAGAGGCTCCCCCAGTTAAACATACCGTTGCAAAGACAAGTGCCTTATACTACCAGTACTAATAGACATAAAGCATCATGCTTGCCTGCATTTATCTCTCTCTAATAAAATGATGCATCCACTGCTTCCCCCCTGCGTTTACTATTATAAAATACATACCACTAGTAAGGTCTGTAGTATTTATTGATATAACAGGTGCAGGTCCAGGAACCTCCCCTAGCGGGTTTACTTTTCTTTCTTTTCTTACTTCTTTTCCTAATGCATCTAAAATTGAGATATCAATACTTTTAGCTACAACCAGTTGCTCATCTGGAATATATACATACAACGTATTTTGTGTTGGATTAGGGAAAACTACTAACTTTTCACTACCTGAAGCAGTCAATTCATCAAGACTTGTTACAAAATTTGTCCTCCTCCTACAATTATTTGCGTCGGTAACAGTTACTGAATAATTTAACCCAGTAGGCACGTTATCTACAAACCAAGTTCTTGCATTATTACTCCATTCGTAAGTATAGGGAGGAGTTCCTCCAGATACTGTTAGTTCTATTCTTACTCGATCCGCAGATTGGGGAATAATGCTATGGCAAATATTAAGCTGAGGATTTAAACTAACATTTACCCTTGAAAAATTACTATTCACGCATCCTCTTTCACCTTGAATATCATTACTATCATAAACTTTTATAGTGTATAAACCTGCAAGTGTTGGTATACGTTCACCCTGCATACTAAAGGGATAGGTACGGGTATCATTTTGCCAATGCTCATAGACTTCTACCAAGTAACTAGGTCTACCCCCCGCAGCTAAAATCGAAATATGCCCACCTTGCAATATATTCCCCCCAGACTCTACCCAATCATAACAGTTAGAACCACTTTGCTGGGCAGCTAAACGTACAATAGGAAAATTATCAATTCTTATATTTGTAGTCTTAGCACACCCGTTTTCGTCCAAAACTTCTATTGCATAATTGCCCGCTACTACAGGAAAAGAATAGTGGTAAACTCCATCTCGCCCTACTGGGTTCACTAAAGGCGTTCGATAGGGAGGAACTAAGTTATTATTTTCATACAAAGATACATTATAAGGAGGCATGCCCCCTTTAACTTCAACGTGAATTTGAGTAGTTGGAACTTCGTATATAGAAGGGGAACAAATTGTTGTTTTCTCTGCAGTAGCTTTCAATTCTAACTCTGGGTCTTGCGAAATTACCAAACGATGAGGATAGCAATATTGGCTAACTCGCAAACAGGCTGTATCTGCCCCTGCTAGGCAACCTGTAAACGTAAGGGGGGGCAGTACGCATAAGCGATATTCGCCTCTTGGCAAAGGAAAAGTACTAACTTGATTTATTGGGGTTATACCTGCAGCCGTAGTTCGAAATACCAGTCGATTAGTATTAAAATCTCTTATTTCATACATACAGTCTAGACAATCGCACCTAATACCTGCACTTGTTTCAACAACAGGGTACTGAACTACTTTGATTCTACCCCTATTTTGAGTATTACACGTAGCTGGCTCTGTGGTCACCGGTATAGCGGTAGTCAAAGTATCAAAGTAAAATGAATTAAAGGGAACATGAAAACTCTTGAAAAATCTTGTGCGCGAGATCGAATCTAAAACTGCTATTATATAAAATTTTCCTCCCTCTACGGTAAATTGCCCTGTATTGTTTCGAAATGAAGTAGTTCCACTCGGACCACGATAGGGAGTACCATTTAAATTCAAAATTTCAAACTGATACCTTCCTTGAAAAGGGCGGTTAGGATTAGGACCTCTTTTTACATTTAAATTTACATGTCTTACTTCATCAACTTGTATACTGCCCAACCCTCCGGCACATGGATTTTTTTGGCTAGTAATAAAATTCTGAATTGGTTCATTAAACCCCGTACTTCCTTGGTAGTTACAACAGCTCAAACAATCTAGAGTATTTACTGTTGTTTTAGGTCCTTCAGCCCTACAGCCATTTTGGTCTTCTACTATTATGTAATATTCCCCCGGTTGAAACAAGGTGAGACGATTACCCACTGGTTGTACATTTGTGAGCACATCTGGGCCTTTATTATTAGCTTGTGGATTTTGAATATAATAAAGAGGATAAGCCTTTAACTCTTGATACCTCCTAGCATTAACATCAAAAACTATAGTACCATAAGTTGTGCACGCATCCCAGAAAGGAGTGTTGACAGCCTCAGAGCGACTAATACTAATAGGATGGGGTTCTTCTAGATTAATAGAAGACACTGTATAAACGTGATTATTAGCATCTTCAATTTCTACGGAATAAATTCCTGGACCAAGATTGCGAATTTCCGGATCCAAGCCTGCTTGTAAAAGCCGCCCTCTACTATCGTACCACTTGTAAGTATAGGGAGGCACACCGCCTGAAGCAACTGCTCTTATTATACCACTATGGCTTAGCGAACGATTAGGTGATCGATCATTTAGTACATTGCATAGAATAGGTCGAACAATCGTATGAGAACCTAACAATTGCGGAGGTGCTACTAAAGAAAAAGAAAATTCATTAGAGCATTCCGGAGATGAAAAGTCTGTTATTTTAACCGTATAATCACCTGCACGTAAGCCACTTAGAATCATTTTATCTTGAAAATTGGGTATACTTATAAGGCGTCCTCCTACGTTAGAATACCAATTGATTCTATAAGGCAAATTAGGGCGACCCGGAACTCCGCCCGAGATACCCACAATACGAATTGCTCCATCATCTCCTGTTAACTTACTAGGAGGAGTTACATGAGAGACAATACGAATAGGTTCAGGCTCCGAAATACCAAATCTATGTTTCAAAGTGCAGCCCTTGCTATCTTCCACTACTAATTCGTAGGTACCTGCCACAATTCCTACTGTTTGACGTCCTTGGGTTAGGGTTGAAACTTTTACTATTTGACCTTGGCTGGTAATCGTACCTCTGCTCGAAAATGTGTTGTTCAACGTTAAAGTATAAGAATAGGGAGGAACTCCTCCTACTACCCCAAATTCAATATCCCCCGCTACTTCTCCTGCACAATTTATCCGCATTCCTGCAATTTTACTTAAAACACCCGGTGCAAAGTGTAGGTTGTTTTGCCCACTTACTCGAACGCATAGCAAAGCTATAATAAATAATAGTATAATTCTACTTTTCATAAAACAACTAAGTAACATTATATCAAAAACTACCTTGAACTAGTTTAGTAAAGATTCTTTTTGCACGCAAGCCCTCAAAACAACTTTTCAAAGCCAAAGTTAGAAAAAATGGATTTCAAATACTAAATAGATTCCCTATTTATTAACAAATTTGCTAACGACTTTTTACTTTTCCAAAATTACTTGTGCAAGTTGAGGGTCATCCGTAATAATACCATCGATTCCCCATCCTTTTATTTTTTTTATAGCCTTTTCGTCATTTACCGTCCAACAATACACTTGCAATTTATGATTTTTTAATTTATTAACTAGTCTTTTATTTAATGCTCTATAATTCCATCCTACCCCTACACAGCCTTGTATACTTTTTTCCCAATGCCAGGGTCTAAGCTTCAAATCAATTACCCATCCTAGTAAAGGAAGCTTTCCAGTAATAAGCTTTATGCAGGCCAAATAGGGAGCTTTTCTCTTTACTTCTTTTAATATACAGTCGTCGAAAGAAAGGACAAGACAGTGATCCGTAAAATTATAAAACTCTAGCTTCTCTACCAATTTTTGTACTACCAAGGTAGAATTTGCACGCTGTGGCTTAACTTCTAGTAAAATGATAGCTTTCCCTCGCAGTGCAACTAATACTGAATCCAATAAAGGTACCCGTTCGCTACTAAAACCAGAATGAAAATGTGCACCCGCACCCAACTTTACTATTTCACCAGCTTTCATTTTTTGAACCCTTCCATCAAAACCAGCTGTCCTTTTAAGGTAAGGATCATGAATAACCACAAACTGTGAATCTAAAGTGAAATGAACGTCTAACTCAATATACTTGCATCCTAAAGATAGGGCAGAATAAAAGGCAGCCATTGTATTTTCGGGAGCTAAAAGCGCTCCTCCTCGGTGCGCTACTACTATAGGCTGCGCCCAACTTTTTATGAAACCTACTATCGTTAGTAATAATATCGAAAATAATTTATACATAAAAATTCATGTTTATGTAGCTTTAATTGAACTAAAAGTCATTACAAGTGTATAAAAAAATTGATAATTATCTGTTATTACTCTTAGAGTATGCTATACAAAACCTCATGGTAACTTCATGGTACAAGATTTGTGGGTATTTTTGGTTAATCTTCCAAAAGTTTACAAATTATGAAGCAAATTCTTTTACTTGCACTTATTTTAGGCAGCTTTTATTATTCCCTAATTGCACAAAATTGCACGCCTAAGCGTGATGCCTGTACCATTAGCCAAGGAGGTACTGTTCCAGCCTGTTTTTCACCCGAAAACCCACCCCCCGCCATTAAAGGTCAGCCATATGAATTAGATATGTCTTTCGTTATAGGAAGAACAGTAAAGCAAAGCGGATTGGAAGTTGCCATTTGGCGCCTGGAAATAATCGGCATCGATGGCTTGCCAGAGGGCTTAACTTATACTCTCAACAGTGGCAACCCAGCAGATGCTGGAACTAACTCTATGACCTATCCCCCTGATACCAAAAAAGAAATGACAGTTGGTATCTATGGTTGCGCCAGAATTAAGGGCATCCCTACCAAGGAAACATCTGATACGCATAATATCAAGGTTAAAAGTAATGTATATATCAAATTTACTAATCAAGGTGAGCCTACAGGCAATGAAATACCTGTTAGTACATTAGTACCCGGTTTTAATCCTGCGGTTTTTAATTATCCTTTACGTGTAAAAGCAGCCGCTTCGGTGGAAAAGCAGCTTACGCAAATTTTACAATACAAAATATATCCTAATCCGGCTTCATACGAAGCTACTCTCAGCTATGAATTACAGGAGCACCTCCCAACTAGCGTTGAAGTATTGGATACACAAGGAAAAATAATTTGGAAAACCGATCCTCAATATCAAGCACCAGGTAAATATTCCGTGGCACTTAGCTCTGATAAATTTCCGCAGGGGTTGTATTATGTACGCCTCAGGATTGGAGATAAACAAGTAACACAAAAAGTAATGTTTTTGCAATAAAATTATATACTTAACATAAAAAGCCTTTCGTGGCAAATACCACGAGAAGGCTTTTTTTTTAGAAGTAAGTTTTAATTCAATATTTGCTTATGGTTAAACTTCTACTCAAAAATTTTACTCTTAGCCTTATCATAGGCTTTTGTTTTTCTCCACTATGGCTCTGGAGTCAAAAAATTTTGGTAAAGGGAACTGTTTTGGACGATGAAACCACACCAGCCGAATTTGTAGAAGTAATCGGTAATAACGGAGAAAAAATGGTTTTTACCGACGAGAAAGGGAATTACGTGTTAGAGCTCACCCGGAGAGATACTATCATATTAGAATTTCGTTCCATTGGGAGAGAAAGCAAAATTATAAAAATTGCAGTACCCCCCAATGCTAATGAAATTGTGCATAATATTAGCCTAAAGGTTACAGCGGTTACCATGGGAGTAGTTACTATCACAGAAAAATTTCAAGAACAGCTTGAAAAAAATACGCTTTCGATAGAAGCTGTTTCCTCTAAACGCCTAGATCAATTCGCAGCTGTAGATATTATCAATGCCATGACCATGGTGCCAGGTATTACTATTTACGACGAACAACCAAGTATTCGAGGAAGCAGTGGTTATACTTACGGCGCAGGTTCACGCGTTTTAACTTTGTTAAATGGCTTGCCCATGGTAACCGCAGATAGGGGCTCTGTAAACTTCGATATGCTTCCCACTGATAATATTAAACAAATCGAAATCTTTAAGGGTGCAGCTTCTGTGTTATATGGTACCGGTGCAATGGGGGGCGTAATTAATGTAATTACCGATGACCCTAAAGAAACTCCTAGAACTTCAATACGTTTTCGAACAGGAATGTTTGATAGACCACCTAACCCTGAAGTAGAATGGGCAGCTCCGCGTAACGGATTAAGCTCTTCTTTACACTTTTTCCATAGCCGCAGAATTAAAGAAAATTTTGATTTTACTACCCAAGTAGACTTAATATATCGCGAAGGCTATCGCCTATACGAAAATAGTACTCGTGGAAGAGCGCTTATAATGGCAAAATATCGTGTACCTAGTGTCACCGGCTTATCTATAGGCCTTAATACCCAATACTTAATAGATTCCACCGGCTTAGTAATTGCCTGGAAAGATTACCCTAAAAATGGACTAAAGCCGCGGGATGGTTTTCTATCCTACAATTTTCTTCACCGTATCTCCATAGACCCTTACATCTCCTACTTAGGCAAGCGTTCACAACATTTATACCAAGGAAGGATATTTGCTGCTATTAGTTATGTTACTACAGGTAGAGGCCCCGATGCATCTAACCAAGATAACACCTCTGTGCTATACTTCAACGAATACCAGTATAAAACCTCGTTTTTAGACGATAATCTTCAAATGATTGCCGGAGTTAACTATACAAGAAGTGTAGTACAGTCCAAAGGCGTATACGGAAACGGCGTAGGAAATCAACTTTCCACATTTTTGCAATTTAAATACGAGTGGAGCAAATTTAACTTTGTAGTAGGAGCAAGGTATCAATACGAAGATGTGGAAGGCGATACGTCTATTACTCGCTCTCCCGAAACACCCAAAAAGAAGTCTACCACTATGAACGATCCTATATTTAGAGTAGGAATTAACTATCAACCTGCTAAAGCCACCTACCTTCGTATATCTTGGGGGCAAGCTTTACGTAGCCCCTCTGTAGCAGAACGTTTTACCTCTACATTTGCTGGGCCCTTGCAAGTCTTGCCTAGTCCTGGTATAAGGATAGAAAGGGGGTATAGTGCAGAGGTGGGCATTAAGCAACTTTATAAGTTCAATAAAATTAAAGGATTTATAGACGCAGCGGCTTTTACTATGCAGTTTAAAGACATGGTAGAATTTTGGGCAGACCAAAGTCGTTTTACTGCGTTTAGAGCACAAAATGTTTCCCGTGCATCTATTAATGGCTTCGAAATCAATGGAAACTTAGAAAGCCAGATTACTCCTAAATTTAACGTATTTTTTTCGGGAGGAGTTACTTACGTTGATCCTAGAGATTTAAACGGCGATCCCGAGTGGGAGGGAGATGCCAAGGCTGAACTCTCTGAAATCCTACTTCGCTTTAGCCGAGGAGGACGTGATAACCCTGTTACTTTAAAGTATAGAAATCGCTGGCTGGTACGCTCTAACCTCCAACTTAGTTATTCTAAATTTAGCTTTACTACCAATTATAGCTATACAAGCCACATGGTTAATGTAGACAAAGTATTTTTATTAGAACAATTTTTCCCAGGTACCAAAGCCTTTAGAGCAGTACATAATAAAGGCTGGCATTTAGTAGATTTTATTTTTGCTTACCAAATCTCCAAAAACATTATTTCTTTCCACATCTTTAATGTTTTTAATACAGAATATGTGACTATTCCCGGGACCCTGGGAGAACATCGCAATTTCGCTATTCAATACAAAATCGAATTTTAATCAATTTGTTACTTACGTATAATTAAGGCTGAAATTTCAGTAATTTTCAGCCTTAATTTTTTTAGTTTTGGAGCATGTTAAAAACTCATATTAAATACCTCGACCCCCTAATTGTAAGCAAACTCAAAAATATTGAGGTAAAGGCCAGAATGATTGTGGAGGGATTCATCACAGGCTTGCATAAAAGTCCGTACCATGGTTTCTCTGTAGAATTCGCCGAGCACCGTCCTTATAATACTGGCGAATCACTTAAAAATATTGATTGGAAAGTTTTCGCTAAGTCCGATAAGCTCTATACCAAAAAGTTTGAAGAAGAAACAAATATGCGCTGCTACCTAGTAATGGATACTAGTGATTCTATGCGTTACCCTGTAGCCTCTGATCGGCTTTCTAAGTTAGAATATGGTGCTTACCTCATGGCTGCACTGGGCTATCTTATGATAAAGCAAAGAGATGCCGTAGGACTCGCCCTTTACGATGATTCACTATATGAATATATACCCCCCAAAGCAAAATATACATGGCTCCTACCTATTTTTCACAAATTAGAAGCTGTAATTGAACGTAAAGAATATTTCACTCATAAAACAGCAACCGCCACCGTACTCCACCAGCTAGCTAATAAATTGCACCAAAGGGGTTTTATTGTACTCATTACAGATATGTTTACAAATCTACACTCCATCGAGGAGCTCTTTCCCGCCCTACAACACCTAAGACAT
>JANWXU010000002.1 GCA_025057395.1 Bacteroidia bacterium
TTGAGTTCACTTTGTGTGTTGCTATTTTGCTGTTGCCAGCTATTTCCTCCGTTTGTAGTATGTAAAATAGTTCCGCTTTCTCCTACTGCCCATCCTTTTTGTTCGTTGACAAAGTATATACTTTTGAGTCCGCTTAGTGTATTACTGTTTTGCTCCCGCCAGGTATTTCCTCCGTTTGTGGTATGTAGTATGGTTCCATTTTCTCCTACGATCCAGCCCTTTCGTTCGTTAACAAAGTAAATTTCATTAAGCCAGGTGTAAGTGTTAGAGTTTTGGGGTTGCCAATTGTTTCCTCCATCAGTGGTGTGTAGAATGGTTCCAAACCATCCTGCAGTCCATCCTTTTTGTTCATTAACAAAATATATACTTCGGAGTAAATTGTGAGGAGCCTGTTGCTTTTGCCAGTTTATGCCGCCGTCTGTTGTGGATAGGATGATGTCTCCTACAGCCCACCCTTTTTCTTGGTTTATGAAGTATATATCTTGTAGGTAAGCACATGAGAGTTCATTGAAGCTTTGCCAGCTGGTGCCCCCATCGTGAGTGCTTAAAATAGTTCCCCACCACCCTACTATCCAGCCTTTTTTTTCGTCATTAAAGTGGACCGCAAAATAGGATCGTTGGGGAGGAATGACTTCTTTTTTTTCCCATGTATTTCCACCATCTATGGTATGCAAGATAGTTCCAAACCAACCTACAGCCCAGCCTACTTGTTGATTAATAAAATACACTGAACAAAGAACAGTAGAAGTTATACTTTCCTGATTTTTCCAAGTAATTCCTCCATCTTGGGTGTGTAGAATAATCCCATCCATTCCTACTACCCATCCTGTCTGTTCATTGATAAAATGTACAGCATTAAAAATGCTGTTGGAGTCATTGTACTGAATAAGCCATATATTACCGCCGTCGTTAGTATGCCAGATAATTCCGCCTGTTCCTACAGCCCATCCATTTTGCTCATTGACAAAGTGTACGGCGTTGAGTGTATTTTGTATTCCAATGGTTTGTTGTTGCCACGTGCTTCCGCCGTTGCTTGTGTATAAAATAGCACCACTTTCTCCTACTGCCCATCCCATCTTTTCATTGACGAAGTAGACTGAATTGAGCCAATATTTGTTATCGCCTTGCCTTTGCCAGCTATTTCCGCCATCTGTTGTATGTAGAATAATGCCATCGCCATTTAGGTTCCATCCTACTGCCCAACCCCTTTGTTCATTAACAAAATGCACAGAACGTAGGTGAATCTGAGTGCCACTATTCTGAATTTGCCATGTAGTTCCGCCATCTTGAGTGTGTAAAATAGTGCCTAAGTCTCCTACCGCCCATCCTTTTTGTTCATTGATAAAAAAAACATCATTCAAATGATTGCCTGTAGGTAGAGGGTTTTGCCAATTCCAGTGGCAGTTAGGCACTTGGCTAAATGCAGCTTTATTAGCTAGCAATAGTGTAATCACAATAAAACTCAAAACTTTTTTCATCTTTTTTCTTAAGATTTTACTTTGGAATTTATTGGGTTAGTATACAAGCTCTACGCAATTTAATAACGCTAATTTGAAATGTTTTATACATGTGTAAGTAAATTTATATTAAAAATAATTCTAAACTACTTCTTTTGAAAGAATTAAAAAAAGAACTATGAGAATAATATTTTATTTTCGTACTTATAAAATTTTTTTGTTATGATAGCAACTTCATGTTCCACCCAATTACAATGTTACCATTGTGGGCAATCCTTAGAAGCTGAGCCTATTTATTATGAAGAAAAAGCATTTTGTTGTAGGGGGTGTCAGTCAGTTTATCAAATATTATCTGAAAATAATTTATTAGCGTATTATAGCTTTGAAGAAAGAAATTTTGCAAGGGGGATTGCACAACCCAAGAATGAGCCCTACTCTGATTTTAGTTTTTTAGAGGATGAAAAAGTGCTAGTTCGCTTATTGAGTTTTAATTCTACCAATTTTACTTCGAGTGGGAAATGAGTGTTTAGGGTATTTTGAATTACAAAATAAGCTACGTCCGGGCATTGGTGCTATGCTTGAAGAGTTAGTCTCCAAGTTTCAGCTCTATTTACTTTCAGGCGATAAAGATCAGGATAAAGAATGGTTAAAAAAGTATTTTCCAGCTCCAGGGCAAATGTTTTTCTTGCAAAAACCTATTGATAAATTAAACTTTATTCAAAAATTACAGCAAAAAGCGGGTAGCAAAATTTTAATGTTAGGAGATGGTTTAAATGATGCGGGTGCCTTAAAGCAAAGTTACGTAGGAATTTCTGTAACCCAAGATATTGCCCAATTTACTCCGGCTTCTGAGGCTATTATTGCAGCGAATCAACTTCCGAAGTTACCTAAATTACTGCGCTTTATAGAGGCTAGTAAAAAAATTTTAGCTATCTGTTTTGGATTTTCTCTGTTATATAACACAGTAGGTGTAGGTTTTGCCGTAACAGGCAAGGCTTCACCCTTGGTAGCTGCTATTTTAATGCCCTTAAGTTCTATAACAATTGTTACGTTAGCAGCTACCCTAACTCATTGGTACGAAAGAAAAATTTTGAGCTATAAGTAAAATTTTTGTACTGTTCATACAAAATGCTATGAGCTTTTTCTCAGGATGTAAATTTAATATTAAAAAGTTACTACTTCTTCAACTTCTTTTTGCAAAAAAAAGAAAACTAAGTATTTTTACATTAGAGATAAGAAATGAATCCAAAGATTTTTAATGATTAATACTGGGGACCTATGCAACAGAGGTTACTTATCGTTATTTTGTTCTGGGTGATAGGGGTGGTTATAAGTGCTCGGGGCCAAAGTGCGAAGTGGGCGCAGCCTTATGAATTTGAGCCAAATAAAGAGTTCAATGCCTATTTTGAAGCAGCCTATGAAGAATACCCCATTATTGCTCGTGGGGTACTAGAAGCAATTGCTTTTACCAATACTCGAATTCAACATATTGAAGAAGCTCCAGAGGGGCATAAATGTAATGGAAGGCCTCATGCATATGGTGTAATGGGGTTAATATTAGATGGGAAAGGCTATTTTCGTGAGAATTTAAAATTAGTAAGTCGCCTTTCTGGAATTCCTACCCAGCTGATTATAGAAAGTCCGGAACATAACATAATGGCCTTTGCAGCAGCCTACCATGCTTTGTGTATACAAAGAAATATCACAAGTACAAATCCTGTTGATCAAATAGAAGTTATTAAAGCCTTAAGTGAGTTACCTGAAGCTAATTCGTATTTTAATGAATACGTTTTGGACGTTCATTTATATAGTGTTTTAACTTTTTTAAATACTCCTGAGTATCAAAGGGCTTTTGGTTTACCTAATTATCAAATTGATCTAGAAGAAGTTTTTGGCGTAGAAAATGCACGGCTACTTTCTAGCCCTTTTGTGTTAAATGGAAGGGTGATTATGTCGGGTGATACTAAGTATACTTACCAAAGTCGAAGTAACTTCTTGCCCGATACAGTGGGATTGGGATTAAGTGCACCTGTGATTAAAAATTCAGGCTCACTAAAACCTTTCAATGCAGACTATAGTGGCGCTTTGTGGGACCCTACGCCCTGTAATTGGAGCTCTCGAAATGGAGCTACTATAACGGATATTACTATCCACTCTATGGAAGGTTCTTATGCGGGTTCTATTTCGTGGTTTAAAAATTGTAATGCAAATGCTTCTGCCCACTATTGCCAGCGTGCTTCAGATGGACAAATTACTCAAATGATAGAAGAATACAAGAAAGCGTGGCACGTAAATAACCAAAATCCAATTGCAATTGGTATTGAAAGAGAAGGATATATTAGTGACCCCAGCTGGTCTACTACAGCTCACTATAATACTTTAACCCTACTTACTCAAGATATTTGCCAGAGGCGAAATATCAATCCTAGAACGATGTATGATGGCCCCGGTACTCATGGTCTTTTAACTCTACCTCTATGTTACAAAATTAAAGGGCATCAGCATTATTCGGGTAACACGCACGTAGACCCAGGTCAATATTTCGATTGGCGTCGATTCTTTGATATGGTAAATAATAACATTTCTGTTACGCAGCTTACTGCTCCCTCGGGCACGCATACAGACCCAGGTGGAGCCAATGGCAACTATGGCAATAATCAAAGAAATCGATGGCTTATTAAGCCGACGGGGGCAACTTCTATCACCCTTACTTTTGCAAGCTTTGCTACAGAAGCGAATAAAGATATTTTGTTTGTATATGATGGTCAAAATAATAAAGCACCCCTTCTGGGCTCCTTTTCGGGTACCAATTTACCAGCAGCAGTAACTGCTTACAGCGGAGCTATGTTTCTAGAATTTGTGAGCGACTGCAATAATGTCAATAGCGGTTGGGTTGCTAATTGGACTTCTTCAACTACTCCATACAATTGTCCTCCGCCCTCTAATTTGAATGTTACCTATAATGGTCATATGGATGGAACCTTTTCTTGGTCTGCTGTAAGTAATGCTACTTCCTATGAAATGCGCCTTAAACAAAATATCGGACCTGATGTTTGGACAAACTATAATCCTACTACTAATAGTATAAATATTACGGGTCTTACTGCAGATAGGCTTTATCAGTGGCAAGTGCGAACAGTATGCGGGGGAGTAAAATCTGCATGGATTAATGCACAAACGCTTACTCCATTGCCATTAGCTAATGTTACCCTCACACAGTGTAATGGTAACTTTAATGATACCGGCGGAAATTTAGGAAACTATAGAAATAATGAAAATTATATAGTGACTATTGCCCCAGGGGCCACCTCTCTAACCATGACTTTTAATAGCTTCAAGACCCATAATAGCAATGATAAACTTCAAATTTATAACGGTACTTCGGTGAATGCTCCTCTCATTGGTACTTATTCAGGTACTAATAGCCCTGGAACTGTAACCGCCACAAGCGGCGCAATGACACTTCGTTTTACTTCCAATAATTGGTCTACAGAAAGTGGGTGGTCTGCTACTTGGAGCTGCGTATTAGCTACCTGCGCTTTACCAACGAATATGACAACCTCTAATATTACTGATGCAGGTGCACAATTTCAGTGGGCCCCTGTTCCGGGTGCAAGCCAATACACTGTTCGTTATAAACCTACTAATTCTACTAATTGGGTAACTGCAACTACAGCCACTAACTCTTTTTCAGTTACTAATTTAAGTGCCAGTACTCAATACGAATGGCAAGTAAAGGCAACTTGCGGCGGTTTACAGTCTAATTTTACTACTTCTACGATATTTACTACTCTTGCGCCGCTTCCTTGTAACGTGCCAGGAAGCCGAATGACAATGAATATACAACCTACTTCTGCTCAAGTGAAATGGGCTGCCTTAAATAATGCCGTAAGTTATACTGTTCGTTATCGGGTAAATACTCTACTTTCCACCTGGACTACTTTGCCCTCTACTCCTAATACCCAGCTTATTATTACAGGCTTAAGTCCTAATACTAACTATATATGGCAAGTTCAAGCTACTTGCAATAACAACACTTCTTCTTTTAGTTCAGATGAGCTTTTCACTACGCCTGCTACTCCAACGTGTGCTACCCCAACAGGCCTTACTTCTACGAATATATCAGGAAGTAGTGCTACCTTGAGTTGGAATCCTATTAGCGGCGCCTCGTATGTAGTAGAGTATAAAGTAAGCGGTAGTACCACTTGGTCTTCTGCCTCCACCTCCACTAATTCCTTTACCCTAACAGGACTAAATCCGGGTACTACTTATCAATGGCAAGTGAAAGCTGTGTGTGGCAATATTCAATCCAGTCCTAGTAGTATTGTAACCTTTACTACACAAGCCGGATGTCAGGATCCGAATGAAAATAATAATACCTCTGCAAGTGCTACCACTTTGGCTCCTAATACTTCTAAGCAAGGAAGAATTTGCCCAGCAGGTGATGTTGACTGGTTTAAGGTAACAATAAGTACACCTTCTAACATTACGGTAACACTCACTAATTTACCGGCAGATTATAACCTAGAGCTCTATGTAAACGGAACTTACTCGCAGGGTTCTTATGCAAGTGGCATATCAAATGAAACTATTACAATTACGAATGCGGCTCCAGGAACTTATCATTTTAGAGTATATGGTCAAAATAGTGCATTTAATAATGCTTCGGATTATACTATCACAGCAACTGTAACTACCCAGCCTGCTTGTGCTATTCCCACTTTGCTTAATTCTTCTGCGATTACTTCTACGGCAGCTACTCTTGGTTGGGCAGCTGTAAGCGGAGCAACCTCTTACGAGGTGCAGTATAAACCTAATAGTAGTAGCACTTGGGTAAGCGCCACAGCTACTACCAACAGTTTTAATTTAGCGGGACTTACTCCTTCTACCCTATATGATTGGAGGGTGCGGGCTCAGTGCGGTACCAATAACTTTTCAAATTATACCACTACTCAGAATTTTACTACCCTTGCTGCACCTACATGTGGTATTCCTACGGGAATGTCGACAAGTTCAATTACTTCAAATAGTGCAGTATTTAGTTGGAGTGCTGTTACAGGAGCTTCTAGCTATACAGTGCGCTTCAAACCCACAAACAGCAGCACATGGAATACTTTTTCTGCTTCTACAAATTCTTTTACTGCCACTTCGCTCCTTCCCTCTACCCAATATCATTGGGAAGTAAAGGCTAATTGTACTAATAATACGAGTTCTGCTTTTTCCTCTTCTATTAATTTTACTACTCAGAATGCTGTAACTTGCGTAGTACCCGCAGGATTAGTAACTAATAATATTTCTACCTCTAGTGCTACGCTAGCATGGAATCCCGTTTCAGGGGCCAATGGTTATCAAGTTCGGTATAAGCCATCAGCTTCAACTACATGGACTACTATAAATGTAACCTCCACTTCTCATAACCTCACAAATTTAACTTCTAACACTCAATATGATTGGCAAGTACAAGCGGTATGTGGTTCTGTTTATTCAGGGTATGGCGCTAATCAGAATTTTACTACCTTGGCTTCCTGTGTAGACGTAAATGAACCTAATAACACAAGCACTACTGCTACGCCCCTGCCCATCAATTCTTCAAAAACAGGTAAAATTTGTCCTACTAACGATGCCGATTGGTTTGTGGTAACTCTTACAACTACAGGTACGTTAAATGTAACGCTAACTAATCTTCCAGCTAATTTTAACCTTGAGAGATTTGATGGTAGTACCTGGGTTCAGGGATCTTATAATACGGGTACTACTTCTGAAAGTATTGTGGTAAATAATGCTACTCCAGGAACTTATTTATTCAGGGTATATGGTTATCAAGGCGTAACAGACGATATCAATGACTATACTATTGCTGCTACTTTTACCCCAGGCTGTAGTGCTCCTACTTCTTTAACAGCTTCTAATATTACTGCTAATTCTGCTTTACTTCAATGGAGTACTGTTTCGGGCGCAACAAGTTACTTAGTGCAGTATAAGCCTAGTAGTGCTACTTCGTGGAGTTCTGCAACAGCTACTACCAATTCTTATACTTTAACAGGTCTTACTGCCCAATCCTCGTATCAGTGGCGGGTAAGTGCAACTTGTAGTGGTGGCAATTCTCCCTTTTCTTCTATTCAAACTTTTACCACTTCTGCTTTGCCCTGTGTAACTCCTACTAATCCGACAGTAAACAACATAACTGTGAATAGTGCCCAACTAAATTGGGGAGCTGTAGGGGGGGCAACCTCCTATAATCTTGAGTACAAGCTTGCTAATGCTACTACTTGGACTCTTGTAACGGGTATAACTACTAATTCTTATGCATTAACTGGCTTAAGCGGTGCTTCTCAGTACAATTGGCGGGTAAGTGCAGTTTGTGGCGGAAGTTCTAGTGCTTTTACTACTCCAGTAGCTTTTACTACCTTAACCCCATGTCCTGTTCCTTCTTCAGGATTGACGACTACTGGAATTGGCGTTACAAGTGCTACAGCAAATTGGGCTAGTGTATCGGGTGCTATTTCTTATGATATTCGCTATAAGCCTAGTAGCTCGAGTACTTGGTCAGCACCTATAAGTACTACCTCTACTAGCTATACATTGACTGGGCTTACGGGGGGAACTAGCTATGATTGGCAAGTTTCTGCTACTTGTGGTGGTGGAACTTCTGCTTATAGCGTGGTAGTTTCTTTTACTACTTTGCCTCCTTGTGGTACGCCTGCAGGACTTACAAGCAGTAGCATAACGAGTACTTCGGCTTCGCTCAGTTGGAATGCAGTTAGTGGCGTAATCAGTTATGATCTGGAATATAAGCCTAGTAACAGTAGTACTTGGACTTCTGTAACAGGTTTAACCACAAACTCCTATAATTTAACAGGTCTTACGCCAGGAACTAATTATGATTGGCGTGTTAGTGCTACTTGTGGTGGCGGAACCTCTCCTTTTTCAACTACTGCTAATTTCTCTACTACTTGTCCCGTGCCTACAGGCATGAGTACTAGTGGTATTAGTGCTAGTGGGGCTACTGCCAACTGGAATGCTGTGCCCGGGGCTACCAGCTATAATTTCCGTTTTCGTGCAGTGGGAGCTAGTGTTTGGAATACTTATAGTACGGCTGTGCCTAGCTATACTATGAGTGGCTTGAATAGTGGAACTAACTACGAGTGGCAAGTAAGTACTGTATGTGCTAGTGGCAATTCCGCCTATACTGCTTCTACGAACTTTGGAACTACCTGCTTAGTACCTACAGGCACTACTACCTCGAATATCAATACTTCTACAGCCACCCTAAGTTGGAATTCTGTTTCTAATGCTACAGGTTACACCTTGCAATATAAGCCTAGTGCTTCTTCCACATGGAATACGCTATCGCCTTCGGGTACAAGTCATAACCTTACAGGCTTAAATGCTTCTACGAGCTATGATTGGCGAGTAGCTGCTATTTGTCCAAGTGGAAATTCTGCTTATTCTTCAGTTGTAACTTTTACTACTCAAGCAAGTTGTTATGATCCTAATGAGTCAAATAACTCTTCTACTACTGCTACCACTCTTGCGCCTAACTCATCTAAAACAGGAAAATTATGTCCAAGTGGAGATGTTGATTGGTTCAAGGTAACTTTAACTAGTGCAACTAACTTACGAGTAATTTTGAGTAACCTTCCTGCCAATTACAATCTCGAGCGTTTTAATTCGTCTACTTTCCAAGATGGCTCCTATAATACTGGGGTAGCTCCTGAAACTTTGATTGTTAATAATGCTGCTGCAGGAAGTTATTGGTTTAGGGTATATGGGCAAAGTGGAGCTTTTGATAATAGTAACGATTATACTATTACTGCCCAAACTTCGGCTACGCCATTCACTCGAGAAGAAGATGAGATTTTTTCCAGTGCAATCAGGTCTAGTTACATTCTTCGTAATGCGTATCCTAATCCTACAAAGGGTGAATTAATACTTGAGTTAGGTGTAGTAGAAGCAGACAAAGCATGGATATTTGTTCACGATATAAGCGGTCGGGAAGTACTGCGGCAGCAGATTTGGCTAGAAGAAGGGGTATTTAGTCATGTACTTTCGCTGGAGCATTTACCGCCTGCAATATATCTTGTAAGCGTACTTCATAAGCAGCAGTATCAAACTACTAAAATATTACTTCAAGAATAATTTTATCAAGAATAATTTTAATCGCTGGTTATTAGATAAAGGGGAGTGAGAGCTCCCCTTATTTTTTTATTATTTATGTAATAAATAGCTTTTTTCCTACAAAAACTCTGTAGTGTAGTATCTTTTATTAATTTTGATAACTACCTAAAAGTATATTCTGAATTTTTTATATATTTGCCTCGAGCTAAAAGGACTCCAAAGGAAAATTTATATACATCTCTTTACTATGAAAATGAGAATTTTATCCTTGCTTGTATGTATTCTTGTGGTTTTGAATTTTAAAGCGGTAAGTAATCAAAAAGAAGCTTCAAAAAATGTGCTCTTAGGTTTCCTACCTAATTACGGTCAGGTGTGTAATGAAAAGGGAGAACCTTTGAACGATATTCACTACCATACTCAATTTAATGGTGTTTCTTTGTATTTTAGAAATAATACTGTCTCCTACTTATTTCCAAAAAAGCAATTAGGCAAGGATAAATATAAATCTTACTACTGTATAGACTTCCAACTAATAGGCTCTAATTCCAGCCCTACGATAATTTCACAAAAGCCAATTTTAGGAAGTCCCTGCTATTATATTTCTAATCTGGGCTCTGCTATTATTCCAGCCTACTCAGAAATTATTTATCAGAATATTTATCCTAATATTGATCTTATTTGGCGGCAAGAAAATAATCATTTAAAATATGAGTTTTTAGTGCATCCAGGGGCCAATCCACAGAATATTCGAATTCGTTATGTAGGAGCCACGAAGGTAAAAATTTCGAAAAATGGTAATCTAATAATTCAGAATCCAGAGGGTGAGATCCAAGAATATTCTCCTTATTCATATTACAAAGGCACGTCGAAAAAGTTAGCAACTGCATTTAGAGTAGAAGGTGATATTATTTCTTTTGATTTGCCACAAAATTTAGATCCTACTCAAACTTTGGTTATTGATCCCCTAGTGTGGGCTTCTTATTATGGAGGTAGCGGTGCGGAAGAAGCTTTTGCAGTGGCTACGCATCAAGCTACAGGTAAGGTAGCAATTGCGGGGGTTACATACAGCAGTAATTTTCCTACCCAAACCCAGCCAGGACAATACGTACAGGCAGTACGTGGGCAAGGAGATGCTTTTGTTGCAATGTTTGATGCTAATGGTAATCGTTTATGGGCAACTTACTTAGGAGGAACTGCTACAGATGAAGCCCATGATCTTACTTTTGATGCAACAGGTAATCTTATTGTAGTAGGAAGAACAAGAAGTTCTGATTTCCCTACTACTCTACCAGCTTTTGGCGGAGGCGGCTATGATATCTTTTGTGCTAGTTTTTCTAATAATGGTACTCTGCAATGGGCACGTACTATAGGAGGAGCCCAAGATGAGCAGGTCTATGGTGTAGCAACCAATAGTGCGGGAGAAATATTTATTTGTGGTACCACCCCTAGTAATAATTTTCCAGCAGTAAGTGGGCAGCCTACTAGCTTTACTCAATTTAATGGAATTCGGGATGCTTTTATCGTAAAGCTAAACGCCTTAGGAGTACCCCAGTGGACTTATTTATTTGGAGGAAGTGCTGCAGACGAAGCACGGGATATCTGTGTAGATCCCTTCGGTAATATATACATAACAGGGCTTACTTTGAGTAATAATTTACCTGTAACTTCTGCATTCCAATCTAGTAACGGCGGTGCAACAGATGCTTTTATTGCTAGCTTTACAGCAAATGCTAACCTAAATTGGTCGACTTATTTAGGAGGTAGTCAAATAGACGTAGCGCGTGCCATTGCTTATCATCCTGCGGGTAATGTGGTATTGGCTGGAAATACAAATAGTAATAACTTTCCAGCAGGTGGCTCTAATATAGCAAGCTTTGGCGGGCAGAGTTATAATGGAGGGGGAGATGATGCTTTTGTTGCCCTATTCAATGCTAGTAATGGAAATCGTATATGGTCTGCTTTTTATGGAGGGGGTAACATCGACCAGGCACATGGAATTGCAGTAGACCTTAATGGAAATATTTTGATTAGTGGCTATACTCAAAGTTCTAATTTTAATACTACTTCAGGCAGCAACCAGTATACGCAAACTTTAGCAGGAGGGCAAGATGCTTTTGTGGTTCAGTTTACTCCTGCTGCCAACCGAACACTAGCGTTTTTATATGGAGGTAGTGGCAACGCAGAAATTGCGAATGATTTAGCTATTTTAGGTAATACATTGTGGCTTACAGGAAAAACAAATAGCGCTAATTTGCCACGACCTACTAATTCTATAGGATACTCGCAGCAATATTCAGGTGGCGACGATGCATTTTTAGCAGCATTTTCTATTCCTTGTAACATTGCTGCGCCTATAGTTAGAGATGTAGCACGGTGTGGAGCAGGTGATATTGTATTTACTGTAACTTTAGATAATACTAGTGGCGGTAATAAAGCTCGATTATTTACCCAACCTACAGGAGGTATTCCTATTTTTGTAGACGATACAGCTCCTTTTGAACTTACTGTAAATCTTACTCAAACTACTACTTTTTATATCGAAGCTTATGATGATAGAACCGAATGCTCTAGTAGCCGTGTAGCAGTGGTAGGTAACGTCATTCCACTACCAGCCACTCCCGTAGTTGGTTCGCAGGCATTATGTGCTCCTGGTGTTTTTACCTTTACTGTAACTGTAGAGAATCCTCAGCAATCACAAGTTCGTCTGTTTAATGCTATAAATAGTACAATTCCTATAGCTATTGATGATACGCCTCCCTTTGAGCTATCTACTGGCTTTATAAGTACAACTAGTGTTTTTTATATCGAGGCTGTAAATCAGCGAACGGGCTGTACAAGCGAAAGAGCCGAGGCTATTGTTATTATTTTGCCCGCAATTCCGGCGCCTTTTGTTACAGCTAGTGCTGCTTGTTTAGGAAAATCTCTTTCTTTTACGGTTGCTAATCCCGCCCCGGGAGCTATTTATGTAATGCAAACTCCCGACGGTTTGCAGCAAGCTAGCACAACCGGCACCTTCACCCGCCCGGTTGTTTCTTTGAGCATGGCAGGAGTATATAGTTTCTCTACTATAATAGGAGCTTGTTCTTCAGCACTGCGAACTATAAGTGTTGAGGTATTTGCTACACCCAATCCTCCACTTGCTACTAATAGTTCTCCTATATGTAGTGGAGATAATTTACAGTTGAGTGCCACGCTTTCAGGAATTCAGAATGCTAGTTATTTTTGGCAGGGGCCAGGGGGATATTCTTCCACTTTGCAGAACCCTACTATTTTTAGTGCTACTAGTGCTGTAAATGGTTTTTATTCAGTAGCTGTGGTTGTTAATGGTTGCACTTCCGATTTTGCTACAACACAGGTTCGGGTAAATGAACTTCCTTTAGCTCCTAGTGTGAGTAGCAACAGTCCCGTATGTGTGGGGCAAACTTTGCTTTTAACAGCAGAGCTTTTCTTAGGAGCTCGTTATGAATGGGAAGGCCCTAATGGTTTTTCAGCAACTATTAATAACCCTAGTATTCCTAATGTAACTACGGCAGCCAATGGTACTTACCGATTAAGAATATTTCAAAATGGGTGTTATTCTCGGTTTGTGACTACCCAGGTGGATGTGCGCGGCGTTGCGGTGGCTATTAATAGTAACTCACCGGTTTGTGAGGGAGGAATACTAAACCTTACAGCTACTGATATTCCTGGGGCAAGTTATGAATGGTCAGGACCCAATGGTATTCGTTTATTTGGGAGTACGGCGTTTTTCCCAGGAATTACTCTCAATGATGCGGGTTTATTTACTCTTAGGGTCACGCAGCCTGGTTGCGGTGCACAAGTTTTAACCACAGTAGTGCAGGTAAATCAGGGGGTCCAAAATCTTACCATAAGTAGTAATTCTCCCCTTTGCATAGGAGGACAATTAAACCTTACAGCTCCTACCATTCCTAATGCTACTTACTTTTGGACAGGACCCAATGGTTTTAGCTCCGCACTGCAAAATCCTACCATTGCAGGTGTTACGCTAGAAGAAGCAGGTGTCTATTCGGTTCGAATTCGTATTCCTGGTTGTCCTACTCCCCCTAATGTTTCTACGAATGTTGTTATTAATCAGCCTCCTAGAAATGTAGCCGCTCAGAGTAACAGCCCTGTATGTGAGGGGGGAGTATTGAACCTAACAGCGACTTTCATACCGGGAGCCATTTATGAATGGAGTGGGCCTGGGTATACTTCTAATATCCATAACCCTGTAATTCAGGGTATTCAGCTTAATCAAGCAGGAATTTATAATGTTACTGTAACCGCTCCGGGCTGTCCGCCTGTGGTAGCTTCTACGCAAGTAGTAGTAGCACCCTCTCCTACGCCTATAATTAGTCCTGTTGCTCCGCTTTGTAGTGGATCTACCTTGCAAATTACTACTACCTTTATTGCTGGTGCACGCTATTCGTGGATTGGACCTAACAACTTTACTTCTACCAGTTTTGCTGTATCTAAAGGTAATGTTACAACCGCAGATGCTGGAGTTTATAATGTAACTATTACTAATCCGGGTTGTGGAACTACGCAATTATCAGTAAACGTGATAATCAATGATGCGCCACAAGTAGTAATAGATGCTCCTTCTGTAATTTGCGAAGGTAATTCTTTGCAGCTAGTAGCTACCGCCATTAATGTACCAGGAGTGCGTTATACATGGAGTGGACCAGCGGGGTTTGCAAGTAATGATCCTAGTCCTACAAGGAATAATGTAGTTAGTGAACATTCAGGTACATATGCAGTTACGGTCTCCGTGCCAGGGTGTAATCCAAGCACGGCAACAGCTAATGTTACAGTAAATGCTGCTCCTAACCTCATAGCCTCGTCTAATTCGCCTGTATGCATAGGGGAACAATTAGTAATTAGCGCAAATGATATTCCAGCAGCGAGCTACAGGTGGATAGGGCCAGGAGGAACGCAGGCTGCAACGCGCTTTATTACTATCCCAGCTGCTGCAGCAAGTAATGCAGGTATATATAGTGTTACGGCAAATGTTCCGGGCTGTCCGAGTGCTTCAGCTACAGTTGCAGTAGTGATAAGTAATCCTCCCCTTAATCCTAATCCAACAAGTAATGCTACTCTAGTTTGCGCAGGGCGTGCAATTGCTCTTAGTGCTAATGGTGAGCCTAATCATCGTTATAATTGGAGTGGCCCGGGAGGGTTCACATCTCAAGCCCAAAACCCTACTATACCTAGCGTTACAACGAATGCAAGTGGTACTTATTTTGTAACAGTTACTAGTCCAGGATGTCCTCCCGTTAACGGCTCCGTTACGATTACTGTTAACGATCCGCCTGCAACACCTGTAATTTTGACGAATAGCCCGGTTTGTACGGGGGGCATTCTGCGTTTTACAATTACTAACCCAGCTTCTAACGCTACTTATACTTGGACAGGACCCAATAATTTTTCTGCAACAGGATCCAGTGTTGTACTTAATAGTGTAGCACTCGCTTTTGCAGGTCGCTACCGCGTGGTAGCTAGAACCCCAGGCTGTGAGGCAGATCCAAAAACCGCAGAAACTGACGTAGTAATTAATGCAACTTCTGAAGTTGCGCCAACTAATAATACTCCTATTTGTGTAGGTCAAACTCTAGAGCTTAGAAGTAATGCACCGACTGGTGCAACAGTAAGTTGGAGCGGACCCGGTAATTTTAGTTCGCCTCTACCTAACCCAACTGTCACAAATGCTCAACTTAGTAACGCAGGTATATATACAGTAGTAATTCGTACTCCGGGTTGCCCTGATAGGTTATATACTTTGGACGTAGTAATAAGCCAAAGTGTAACTGCTCAAACTGTTAACGTTCCTTCTATTTGTGTAGGTACCGCTCTTTCGCTTTCCGCTCCTAGTGTTTCTACCCTTCCTCCTACTTACTTACCCCAGCCTACTTATAGTTGGAACGGTCCTGCAGGCTTTAGCTCCACTCTACAAAATCCTATTATAACTTCTGCCGGTACTGTTAATTCGGGCATCTATGTAGTAACTATTAGTGCTGCAGGTTGCCCTACTATACAACGTAGTTATAATGTTGTAGTTAATGAAGCACCTAGTGATCCTCAAATTCCTAGTCAGGTTACGCTTTGTAAGGGGCAAAGTTTGCAGCTGGTTGCTGCTAGCTCTACCGGTACTTTTAATTGGAGTGCTCCTGATGGGCTCACGGCTACAGGCGCTACTTTTACACGTCCATCTATGACGCCGCAACAATCTGGTGTATATTCTCTTACTGTTAGCGTAGAAGGATGTGCGCCTATTAACAGAACTACTAGTGTAATTGTGAATGAACCACCGGTGGGCATTCCAGTAGTATCGACAGGGGGAAGATTAGCATATTGTACTAATGATCTATTAGCTTTAAATATTCCTGCAACGCCTAATGCTCTTTATCAATGGAATGGGCCGGCAGGTTTTACCTCTACTTTGCAAAACCCTACGCGTCGCCTTACTTCTACTACCATGAGTGGTATTTATTCGGTTACTGTTCAAGTACCGGGGTGTGCGCCTGTTCTTGCTACAACTCCTTTTATTACTGTTTCTGAGCAGCCTGTAGTACAAATAACCACTAATTCTCCTATTTGTGAAAGGCAAACACTAAACCTTATTCCAACTGCTATTGTGGGTGCTACTTATACTTGGAGCGGGCAGGGTATAGTAAATCCTGCTTTAGTAAATCAAAGTATTCCTAATTTTAGCGCTACCGGTAATTTTACCTATAATTTATCTGTGACTGTTCCGGGCTGTCCTGAAGTAAATACCTCTGTTAATGTAACTGTAAATCCACGAATTCCTGACTTCTTTATCGATGGTGCAAATGTTGTTTGTGAGGGCTCCTTATTAACACTAACGCCCTCGAGTGTTTTTAATTACCCGGGTATAAAATATTTGTGGGAAGGGCCTAATAATTTTACAGCTACTACTATACAAATTACCCGACCAGCCGTATTTGAGGAAGCAGGTATTTATACTCTTACGATTACTCTACCAGGTTGTACTACGATTGCTCAGCGTTTTGTACAAGTAGGCAGAGATCCTAATACAGTGCAAATAACTACTAATTCTCCTATTTGCGAAGGGCAAAATTTAATTCTTTCTGCTTCTTCGCTTCCTAGTGCTTTTTATAGTTGGAGTGGCCCCGGTATTTCAGGAGCTTTCTTGCAAAGTGTTACTTTAACGAATAGACCTGTTACCCCACCCGGCGGATTAACCTATACGTTAACTGTGAATACTAATGGTTGTCCTCCTGCTATAAAAACTGTGACAGTGCATGTAAATCGTCCAGTTCCTGCAACCAATACTTTGCCTACTGTAAATGCTTGTCAGGATGCTAACTTAAGTTTAAACACTTACTTGCCTTCAGACTTAGATACGGATGCTAGGCTTACTTGGTATTCTCCACAAGGTGCAGTAGTGAGTGCTACGCTAAGCCAAATTCAACCCAATCAGGCAGGAAATTATAGAGCAGTTGTAGAGATACCGGGTTGTAATACGGGTGAATTTATTCTTCCTATTCGAATTGCGCCTAATCCTGCTAAAATAACTTCTCCAAGGCCTACTATTAATGCTTGTGATAAGCAAAGTATTACATTAAGTGTCAATAATTTAGAAGTTCCTCTTACGCAGGGGCCTCCTGGAAATTTTACTTGGGAATGGAGAGACCCTAACAACCAAGTTTTATCATCGAATGTAAATACTCTTAATATACCCAATCCTACCAGCGGAAATTATTCACTTGTAATAAATACTACGAGCACTTGTGCTACTAATCCTACAATTATTCTTTTTCCTGTAAGTGTAGCACCCACCTTTACTATTACACAACCCAACTTACCATATGCTTTTTGTCAGGGGGCTACTGTAGATTTGAATAATTTGTTTTATCAATCAAATCCGAGCTTACAAAATCTTCCGCCTCCTAATTTGCCAGTAAACTTACGCTGGTATAATAATAACAATAATGTTATTCCTGGAGGCACACTAATTAATGTAACTTCTGTAAATTCTGGCGACTACTATGCTGAGGTTTTTAATACGCCTGGTTGTACACCACAAATTTTTAGGGTTCGGTTGAATATAATTCCTAATCCTGCAAATATAACAGTACCTGTAAGAAACTTTTGCTTGGTAAGCGGCGCCCAACTTGAACTGTTAGCTTCAGAAGCGGATCCCGTTTTGGGCACTTACCCAGGTACAAGTTACAATTGGCTAGATCCGCAAGGAAATAGCATTGGTACTACTCCTACTATTCGAGTAACTCCTACTCAAGCGGGTTTGATTACCTACCGTCTTTCTATTGATGTGCCCGGATGTTCGCCGGCTACTATCAATTATCCTGTTCAGGTAAATATACCTCCTGATGTTCCAAGTGCTACAGGTCCTGCTTGTGTTACTACTGCCAACCCTGCCTGCGAGGGAACACCTGTTACACTTAGGGCATTTTGCAGCGGGCCCCCAGCCGGTACCAGCTTTAAATATACTTGGAACGGGCCAGCGGGTATAACAGAACTTAACCGGTATAATGAAACAATTAATTTTAATAGTCTTCCAGCAGGAACGCATACTTTTTCTGTTCTAGTAAGCAGTGATGGCTGTGCTGGCAGGGACCAAACGTACACTGTACAAGTAACTATTGGTAAAAGAATTACTACTTCACCTTTTGCCGCACCGCAGGTAACAGTTTGCCAAGCTTCGGGAACTACATACATTTTAAGACCTGAAAATTTGCCAGTAGATATTAATACCAAAGATGTGCAATATATCTGGACGCAACCGGGTGGAAGTCCCCAAGCTTCTAGTAACTCTACTCTATCTATTACCCTTAATCCTGATAGGATAGGAGTATACTCTTTACAAATACAAACACCGGGGTGTTCTCCTTCTTCTAATTTTACTGTTAATCTTCGTTACTTTGAGCCACTCCAAAGTCCTACGCTTCAAGTTACTCCACAAAATTTTATTTGTCCAGGGCAAGACTTTACTTTACGCTTAGCAAACTTGCCCTCCTCATGGTCTAATAATGTTCCTAGCGATGTTTCAATTCGTTGGTTCCGCTCGGATGATTTCGAGTATACTACTGCTCGTAATCGTGCTGAAGTAACTTTGTCAAATAACTTAACTAATGCGGTAATTTCAGGTTCTTTTCGAGCTGAAATTATTGTACCTAATTGTGGTACGTATAATGTTCGGAGTAACCCAATTACTATTCTTTCCGCGCCTACTATTGTTTTAAGTACAAATGCAAATAATAATACTATATGCGTAGGAGAAACTTTAACAATAAATGCTACTATTTCTTTGCCGGCATTTGCAATTGCTAATTATGAGTGGAGGGGACCTAATGGTTTTACGGCTACAACTTTAGCTCCCGCTGTTTCACGTCTTATTCAAAGCGGGCAAGACGCAGGTGATTATACTTTAACAGTGAATATTGCAGGTAACCCCAGCGGCTGTAATAAATTTGAATCTACCCCTATTCGGATAAATGTTCGAGAAATGGTAGTTGCAGGCCAAATTCAGGTAAATCCTACAGCTATTTGCCAGGGTGAGCAAGTGACACTCACATTTAGACCTACTCAACCAGCTAATTTTGTTAATCAACCTATCTATAGCTGGCTAGCTCCTAATGGGAATCCTGTGGGGGGCAACGCAGCCTCTATTACTGATTCTCCTGTAGGTAGTGGCTTTTATACTCTTACAGTTTCAAATGCAGGCTGTATTCCTAGGAGTTTTACTGTACCTATAAAGGTATTTGTGCGTCCAAGCATTAATTTAGTTTCAGAACCTGTGGGTAGTATATGCGCTGGTAATACTTTGCGCTTGACCGCAACCCCTGCACCAGGCTCGCGAAGCTATGAGCTAGAGTATGAGTGGAGTGCACCAGGTGGATTAACTCTACCTAAAGGAGTAAATCAAAACACTGCAGTAGTTAATAACATTACAACCCAAAATTCGGGAGCCTATACCGTAAGAGCTACTAATACAGACCCTGATGCTCCGGCAGCCTGTAAGTCTTCCATTGCTCAAAGTGTGGATATTCGGGTGATTGATAGAGTGATAGGTGGAACTGTAAGAATGCAGCCATCTCAAAATCCTAATTATGTTTGTGAAGGGTCTGAAATTACCTTCCGCTTTGAGCCTAATCCGCCGGTAAGCAACTTGCCTGTAGGTACTACTTTTGAATGGCGAGACGGTAACGGAGTGCGGTTGGGTAATCTTACAGGGCAAGAAATAACAATTCGTGCAACGGCAAGTTTAGTAGGTCCTTTAAGTGTTGTAGCTTTAAATCCTGGATGCGCTAATTCTACTACAGCCCAATCTCCTACTTTTCGAGTCTTACCTTTACCAACTCTTAGCCTAAATCCGGGAGGAGCTCTTACAGCGTGCGAAGGCACAGAAATACGTTTAAGGGCTACCACTAACCTTACAGCTTTAGGTATTCCCGTGCAGTATCAGTGGCAGGCTGCGGGTATAACTAATCCTCCTAGTGGTTCAGAGCTTGTGATACCTAGTGTTACCACTGCTAATACAGGCGCTCATACTTTGCGTGCTACTGTGCAAGGAGCTCCGGCAGCATGCCAAACGGCGGAAGCTACTGTTTCTCTCACTGTAATTCCTAAGCCAGATGCGCGCATTAACGGAAGTCCTATTGTTTGTGCGAATACTCCTTTGGAGCTTACTGCTGCGGTAGATAACCCTGCTTTTCGATATGCTTGGTTTCGAACTACGCAAAGCATCCGCGGCGAAGTAATTGGAACAAGCAGAAATCTTAATTTCCCTATAAGAGGACCTCAAGATAATGGTTTTTATTGCTTAATTGTAGAGTCTTCTTTTCCATGTGCTGCTGAAACTAGCTGCGTACAAGTAGACGTAGGAGGAGTTTCTGGGCTACAATTACAGCCTACTGCAACTTCTGTTTTAGGAGGAAATCGTGTTTGCGTAGGGCAGGCTGTGCGTTTAAGTGTAGCAGAAGTACCGGGCGCTATTAGCTATCGGTGGCGAGTAGCAGGTAATAACAATATTACGGGCCGAGAGGTTACTTATACACCAGTAAGTACGAGTGATAACACCTTTACGGTAGAAGTTACAGTAAATGGTTGCTCGCAGCCAATTACTGCTACAACTAATATCTCGGTGGTCCAAGCACCAGCGCCGCGAGTTCAAGTGCAGCCCAACCCTGTTTGTGCGGGAAGTGATGTAACCTTAGCAATTGACAACTTACAGGATGGTATTCGCTACGAGTGGCGAGGGCCAGGTATTCCCGGAGGAACACCAGCTGTAGATAATGTATATCGTTTTACAGCTCCGGTAGGGGCAACCAATCCATTGAAGTTACTCTATAATCTTTCTGCTATTGCAGCACCAGGTTGTACGGCGAATATAGTGGTAGATACTATCTTTGTTTATAACCGTAATTGGGTACCGCAGATTAGTGCCAACCCAAATACCAGAGTACTTTGCGAGGGAACCTCCTTAACTTTAAGCGTTTCGAATGTACCTTTAGGAGCTATTTATAATTGGAGTGGACCGCTGATCTCTGACCAAAGTTTGCCCACTCAACGGATTGCCGCTTTGCCTGCAGGCAACCATGTTTGGAATGTAGAACTTTCACTTCCAGGCGGAGTGTGTGGAAATTTAAATCCACTTACATATTCTGTTACGGTAAATAAGGCGGTTCAGCCTACGCCTAGAAATAGTGGACCTATCTGCTTAAGTGCTAATCAACGTTTAGATCTTACTGCTTTTGGTACAGGTACTTTAGATTTGCCCCAAGGAAGCTCAGTACAATGGTTTGGTCCAAGGAGCAATACTCAAATTCAAGGAGCCACTACGCAAACGCCTTTTGTTCAACCTGTTCGAGCTGAAGATGCGGGTACTTATCGCGTCCAAATAGATATTCCAGGATGTGGAAGGTTTACGGGTACTACAGAAGTGGTAGTAAGTGGCTATCGTATTCCAGAGGGTACTACTCCTAATATTATATATGATGGACCTAAGTGCCAGGGGCAGCCTTTGCGCTTCACGGTTACGAATATTAGCCCTGCTGATTATCCTGATGCTGTGTTTACTTATAGAGATGCCGGAGGAAATATAATAACTACTAAAACTGGTGCTGGAGCTAATGAGCTAACGGCAAACGCTCCTACTGCAGGGGGAACTTATACGGTAGAAGTTCGTACACCGTGTTCAAGTTCGCCAGCAATAGGTAATATAAGCGTTGATGTTTTACCTACGCCGCGTATACAAGATGATATTAAAACTGTTTGTGCTGGAAGTCCTGTAGTTTTAGATGCAAGAAATACAGCTGCAAATGCTACTTTTGATTATCGTTGGCAAGAATTAAGCGGTAGTTTCAGTTCTACACTCGAAAAGCCAGAAATTAGTACAAATATTACTTTGCCTTTTAACCCAAGCAATCCAAGGATTATTCGTGAATTTGAAGTAACAGTAAGTGCGCGTGCTAATGCTGCCTGTTCTGCAAAGGCAAGAGTTCAAGTGGTAATAGATAGGCTTCCTTCGAGTTTTAAAATTACCAGTAATGCGCCCCGCTGCGCAGGGCAGCAATTACAACTAACTGTAGACCCGGCTGTAGCAGGTGCCACATATACTTGGACCTTGCCCAATGCTAACCGTACCTTATCGCCTAACCCTACAAATATCGAAAGAATTACCCTGAATAATATTACTACTCAAGACGCAGGACTCTACTCTGTGCAAGTAGAATTAGGAGCTTGCTTAGAAAGAGTTGTTTCGGAGCCTATTATCATAAACGAGGCTATCACAAACCTTAGGGTAGTTCCTTTACAGCCCGTATGTGAAGGTAATAGTTTTGTTCTTACAGCGGAACCGCTTGTACCGGGCGCTACTTATACTTGGGTAGGTCCTGGCTTTGGACCTCAAGTTACGCCAAGCAACACTATTACTATAAATAACGCTCAAAGAATTTTTAGCTCCTCCCCTTTTACAGTGACAGTTAATGTAGCAGGATGCAGTCCTACAACTGCTACCATACCCGTAACCGTTAACCCCGGTCCGGGTAGAATTGTGCTCAGTACTAATCCTAATACTCAACCCATTTGTCCTGGCACAAAAGTAGACTTCTTGCTTACTTTAGAACGTCCCATACCAGGAGTTAGAGTAAATTGGTTTTTCAGGCCTGCTAATCAGACTCAGCCGCGTGCTGTAAATGGATGGACAGGAATTAGCCAAAGTATTAATGCTGCTCAGCCTAGTAATAGCGGGCAATATTTTGCAGCTATAATCTATCCCGGCTGCGATACCGTGTTTAGTAATGCTGTTGAGCTTACGGTACTTGCTCCACCGCCCGCAAGTGTAACATTTGCTTCAACCCCTGCTCAGCCTGTTTGCCCGGGTGCTAATCTTATTCTTACTGCTAATCCTGCTAATGTTAATTATCGTTATACCTGGATAACCCCAAGGGGGGATTTAATAGAGCAAGAGGGGCAAAATGGTAACATTTTAGAAATATCAGGTATTACGGCACAGCAAGCAGGAGACTACACTGTAGAAGTAAGAGATATTAATGACGTAGGTAAAAATTGTCCGGCTCGTAGTGCAAGTTTTCAGGTTCGAGTACGTCAAGTAAATCCATTGCGATTTATTAGCCAACCGCCAAGTGCAGTTTGTGAAGGGGAAAATATTTCAGTGCGTCTAGAAAATCCTACGCCGGGGGCTACCTACTCCTGGAGTTTCATAGCTTCACCAGGTAATCCGCCAGGAACTCCACCCACAGGTCAATTTCGACCTACGCCAGGTTTAGATTTATTTAATGTACAGGGTTCTTTTGAAGGGCTTTATACACTTACAGAAACGGCAGGTCCGGGCTGTACCCAAACAATTAGCTTTGGCTTAACCGTGAACCAAAGGCCTGTATTACAGAGCAGTAATGCAACTCGCTGTAGTGGAGAAACAGTTACGTTAAATGTGAATCCTACATGGGGGCCTCCTAATGCTACTCCGCCCGCTCCTCGCATTGGAAGATATACTTTTAATTGGGTAAAACAGGGAGGAACGCCGTTTACTTCTAGTGAACTTCGCCCAGTTATATCGGGCCTTACACCTGATAATTCAGGAAAATATCTTTTAACTGTTTCCACACCAGGCTGCCAGGATGTAGTAGCTGAATTTAATCTCACGGTGCATCCTAATCCTAGTGTAACGGTGCTTGCAGATAAGGTAGGACCCTATTGTGACGGAGAAACAGTAACCCTTATTGCAACTACTAATCCACCAATAACAGGAGCTACTTACACATGGTTGAATGCTACTAACCAAACAGTAGCAAGTGGAACCAGTAATTCGTATTCTTTTGTAGCAAGAAATACTACTGCAGGTAACTATACTGTGCGTATTACGCAGCCCACTACTCCTACTACTCCACCCGGACCCGCAGCTGCTTGTACTACAAGTGGTAGTATTGCAGTACAAGTAAATCAACCCGTAGTTCTAACTTTAGGTACGGTAAATAATTTGCGCCAATACTGTGCAGGCGGTACTATTACTTTTACTGTTACACCTAGTGGTGCCAATCCTCCCGTAAATACACGCTATTTCTGGAGTGGGCCTAGTGGAGTAGTAATAGATCCTATACAAACTCCTACGCTTAGTAATATTACTCAAGCTAATAGTGGTACTTACACAATGGAATATGAAATTCCAGGCTGTGGTAGGTTCAGTGCAGGTGCAGTTACTCTTCAAGTGTTGCCTGCCATTACAGCGAGTATAGAGCCTATTGGCCCCTTATGTGTGGGAAGCTCCTTAGCCCTTACGCCAGTTTCAAATATTAATCTTAATGATCCATCGGTAAATATTAATTGGAGTGGTCCTAACAACTTTACAAGTACGCTTCGTAGCCCGGTTATTAGTGCAGTGCGTACCCAAAATGCGGGAATATACACGCTTACTATTACAAGGCAAGGTTGTTTGCCGGGCACTTTTACATTCCCTGTAACTATTAATAGTGTACCCAATGCCGGCATTAAACCTGAGCAAAAAGAAATTTGTACGGGTGCTACCTTATCTTTTGAGGTTGACGCTAACAAAAATACTACTGCTGTAGAAACAATACCTTTTGCTACTTATCGCTGGAGCGGACCAGGTGGATTTAATTCTACGGAGCGTAACGTAGTGATCAATAATGTGGATCTAAACCGGAGGGGCACATATTCTGTGATTGTAAGTATACCCGGCTGCCGAGATACGTTGTTAACCCATACGGTTGAGCAAATAATTCCTCAGCCTGTCTTAAGCTTGCCTAGCAGAGTAGGACCTATTTGCGAGGGGCAAACAGTCCAACTAACCGTAACAGGAGGGCCTCAGGGTATTAATACCTATATTTGGAAGAATCCTAATGCTCTCCAGCTACCCTGTCGTAGTGCAGATTGTGTAATAAGTACGCCTATATCAGGTACTTACACAGTGGAGTTAGACTTAGAAAAGCCAGGATGCACTGTTGCAAGGGCAAGCACGGAGGTAATAGTGAATCCAAGACCTAAAGAACCAGGTATACAATCACCAAGGTTTGTGTGTAATAATAGTCAGCTGAGTTTAGCAGCAAATCCTTCACCTTCTACAAGTACCAAATATATTTGGAATGTTCCAGGAGGAAGAACATATACTATTGATAATAATGCATTTGTGAATATTCCAGCAGCAGACGTACGCTCAGGGATATATACTTTAACGGTCGAAGTTGAGGGATGTCCTCCTCTAGTAAGTACTTTTGAAGTTCGGCAGGTGAATAGACCTACTATATCTTTACCTCCAAGTGTTACCCTTTGTGAAGGCCAACCATTTACCCTAGAAATTAATCCGCCGGTTGCGGGGGCTACTTATGCTTGGAGTGGTCCTAATAATTTTAGCGCTTCAACAGCGCTCATTAGTATACCCTCTGTTACAACCGCTAGCCAGGGAGATTATAGAGTAAGGGTAAGTTTAGTAGGGTGTGGTGATTTTGATGCGTCTACTAATTTAAGAGTAAACCGCCAGCCTACAAGGCAAACAATTACAGCTAATACCCCTATTTGTGCAGGTATAGATTTACAGTTGGGTATTCCAGGGCAGTTAGGAGCTAGCTATCAGTGGGCAGGGCCAGGAGGCTTTACTTCAACGGAGCAAAATCCTAGAGTGCCGGCAGAAAGGGTTCAAACAGGACAATATGTAGTTACTACTTCAGTACCTCAATGCAGTAGCCGTACAGATACGATTAATGTGCTACGTTTTGACCCTTCTATTGTTCAGGTTGCCCCTGTTCCACCTATCTGTAAGGGGGGAACTATAGAATTAAAAGCTCCCTCTATACCAGGGGCAGGTTATATTTGGCGAGGACCGGGCATAAGAACGGGTACCATTAATACTAATCCTACTTTGAATATTTCTCAGGCTGAGCAGAATTTTAGTGGACGTTATTCTCTAGAGGTAAGTTTACCAGGTTGTGGTCCTGTAACAAGGACAATAGACGTAGTAGTAAATGACCCGGTAGAAGGACTAAGGATTATTAATAATAGCCCTTACTGCTCTAATAGCGAAGTATCGCTTGTATCTCAGGCTACTAAAGATAACAATAGCGCAATTTATGAATGGAGCATCCCGGCAGGCTCTGCTAAAATACAGGGTCGTATAATTTCTTTGCCAAGAGGAAGCGCGCCACAGGGTATCTATACTTTAACGGTAAGTGTACCCGGGTGTACGGCTATTGTTGAAACTACGGAAGTGAAAATTAGTCCCTTGCCAGTAGACCCAAGACCAGTAGTTAATAGTCCTGCTTGTGAAGGAAGTATTCTTAATTTTATAGCAGCAGGGGTAGCGGGGACTAGCTTTACTTGGACGGCGCCTGATGGTAGAACCACATATACTCAACAAAATATACAAGTTCCTGCAACGACCCAGAATTCAGGTGTATGGCAAGTTACAGCTAGTTCTCCGGGTTGCCCTTCTGTAACAAGTACTGTCTCAGCTGTTGTTAATAAGGTAAATGGAACTCCTGCTATTGTAGCGAGCTCTCCGGTTTGTGTAGGAGGAAGTGTAAATTTAAGGGTAGAACCTGAGCAGATAGGGGGTACTACTTACAGTTGGGTAGGTCCTAATAATTTTTCCAGTAATTTAGTAACTCCTACTATTAGCAACTTAACAACCAATGCTAGTGGGGCTTATTCTGTTACTATTACTGTACCGGGGTGCCAACCCGTACAAGTGGTAGGACAAGTATTAGTGAATAATGCAATTAATTTAAGTGCTATCCAAAATAACTATGATTTTTGCCAGGGTTCTACAATAAGTATAGCAGCGCCTAATATTGATGGTGCTACTTATATTTGGACTTTACCTAATGGTACTACTCAAAATAATCCTACACTCAATGTAGCAGCAACTTCTAACAACGCAGGAAGCTATTCGCTAAGGGTAAATGTACCAGGTTGCGGCGAAGCAACTCGCAGCTTCACAATTCGAGTAAATGAAAGGCCACAGTCTATTAACCTTGTTTATGCCGATAATATATGTTTGGGTAATTCACAACCTTTAACTGCTCCAGAGTTTGTGACAGGTACTACTTATGCCTGGAGCGGTCCAGCAAGTTTTTCTTCTACCAATCGTGCCCCTGTTGTTACTTTTGATAATTTGAATAAAGCAGGAGTTTATACTGTTATTGTAACCGTTCCGGGGTGCTTGGCAAGTAGTGCCACTGCTAATATAAAGGTAAATACACCACCCCCTAGTTTTAGTTTTCCGTCTAGCGTTTTTCTATGCGAGGGGCAGTCTCAAGTGCTATCAGGTCCCTCCGTACCAGAAGCTACATATAGCTGGGAGGTACCTTCAGGAGCAGCTCCGGGTGGCAACAATCCTAACTATAATTTACAAGCTCCAAATGTAAGGCCAGGTCGTTATCGTTTAACGGTGAATGTTCCAGGCTGTGCCCCTGTAACAGCAAGTACTGAGGTGCTATTAATAAGAAGGGCAGAAAGACCAATAGTTTCAACTAATTCGCCTGTTTGTGTAGGAGGCGCTTTGAATTTAACAGTTACTAATGAGCAACCAGGTGTTACCTACCGATGGAATGGGCCGGGCGGATGGGTAGTAAATTCACCCTTTGCTGAGCGTAGAAATATTACGCTTGCGGATGAAGGTACCTATCAAGTAATTGCCACGGCTGCAGGTTGTAATGCTGAAACCACAAACGTGGATATTGTAGTTAATGCAGCGCCTTCCATTCCAAATTTTGCACCTATAGAAGCTTGTGAAAGGAGCTCTTTTACTATTTCAGCTCCAACTTTCAAAAATGCTACCTATAGCTGGAATGGTCCTGCAGGAGAGCAAAGTAGTCAAAATTATGTGCGTAACGATGCCAGAATTACAGATTCGGGAATTTATAGCTTGACAATATCAGTTCCGGGTTGCTCTTCCGTTGCGGGTAGTGTACAAGTTACGGTAAATAGACCTTTACCTACAGATGCTCGAGCAACTTCCAATTCACCTGCGTGTGAGGGGGGAGCCCTTTCTTTGAGTGTAACGGGCGTAGCGCGTGCAACTTATAGTTGGAGTGGACCTTATGCATTTGATCCTATTACTCGATCGCAACAGACCCCTATATTGAACAATATAACTACAGCTAATAGTGGCAGGTATACAGTAAGAGTACAAGTACCAGGCTGTAGCGATGTAGTACTTAGTACCGACGTAGTTATTAATGCTCTACCACCGATAAATATTGTAACTAATTCGCCTGTTTGCGAAGGAAACAATATACTGCTTACTGCTACTGCTGTCAATGGCGCGCAATACACGTGGAGTGGTAGAGGAGTCACACCGGGTGTAAATAGAAATGCTATAAGTATAGTTGCCGCACCAGCTTCTACAGGAGGAAATTATACGGTAGAAGTAGAAGTACAGGGATGTGGTAGGCGTACAGCCAGTGCAGTGGTAGAAGTATTTCCAAGGCCGGTTGCCCCAGCTATAAAGGCAAATACGCCTTTATGTAGCGGAGGTACTTTGCAGTTCACGATAACTCCCTCGCAGGGTGCTAGCTATCGATGGAGCGGCCCAGGTGGTTTCCAATCTACTTTGCAAAATCCTACTATTCCATTTGCAACTACAGCTAATGCAGGCCGCTATACCGTGGAGGTACAGGTGCCAGGGTGTACGCCTATTACAGAAAGCATAGATGTTGTGGTAGAATCAGGAGTACCTGCTAATTTTAGTCTTAGTAGTAATTCGCCTATATGCGGAAATACGCCAATAATATTAACAGCTTCTCCTAGCATTTCGGGGGCTCTATATGTTTGGCGTAGTCCAGGATTTTTTGACGCTGATACTAGTCGAAGCAATTCTTACACTGTTCCAGAATTCCGAAGGAGAAGTGGAGTATATCAGGTAGAAGTATTATTACCAGGGTGTAATAACCGAATTGCTACTACTACTGTTGTTATTAATGATAGTGCTAAAGCTAGAGGCTTTGCTAATGCTACTCCACGTTCGCCCATTTGCAGGGGAGATCTCTTACGGCTCTTTGCAGAGGGAGTAGCAGGTGCTAGGTATGAGTGGGTAAGTCCAAAGGGTAGGCGTTACCTTACGCAGAATCCTATACTGCGTACAGATACTGTTGATGCTAGTGGTAGATGGTTATTAATAGTAACAGTACCGGGTTGTGTAAAGGCAGATACTCAAAGAGTAGATGTGCTGGTAAATACTGCGATAGACCCTGCTCCGGTTTCGAATGCTCCTCTTTGTCAAGGGCAAAAATTAGTCTTAACTGCTGCGGCAGGTCCTGTGGGTACCACTTATTTGTGGAAAGGACCCGAAGCGTTTGAGGCAAGTGGCACTCGGCGTACTGTAGAGGACGATGACCCCGTAGCAGGAATTTATACTGTAACCGTAACTGTTCCTGGCTGTAGTGCAGTAACACGTACCATCAATATTCAAGTCTTTCCTTCGCTTGCAAACCCGGTGGTAATACCTTCCAACGATACTTTAGTTTGCTCAGGGGCAAGTGTACAATTGCGAGTACGCACTACCGTACCTAATCCATTTGCTTCTTATCTCTGGACAGGACCCAATGGTTTTGTAAGCACCGATGCCGCACCTATAATTGAAGCAGTGAATAACCTGCAAGATGGTGTATATACTGTAACGGTAAAGATTCCTGGTTGTGTAGATTATCAAGCTACTACAGGATTGATTCGTATAGTTCGCCGTCCGGTTGGATTAGCAGCTGGCAATAATGGACCCTTATGTGAAAATGCGACACTTAATCTTACGGTAACAGAGTGGGAGGGCGCTAGCTATAGATGGCAAGGACCAGCGGGCTTTACAAGTACAGATCCTCGCCCTATACTGTTTGCGGTGAATTCTGCTAATAGTGGAGCTTATTCGGTAGAAGTATCTGTATTAGGCTGCCCTGTACAAACCCTGGTTACTAATGTATTAGTAAGCGAGCAACCCCGTTTGAATTTGAGTAATGTGCGGAGCAATTCGCCGGTATGCGCAGGGCAGATATTACGCTTTACGGCGCCCTTCTATGCAAATGCACGCTATAGCTGGAGTGGCCCTAATGGTTTTAGTTCTACGCAGCAAAATCCTGTAATAAATGGTGCAACAATTAATAATGCTGGGCGTTATATTTTAACGGTAAGTACCCCGGGTTGTATTCCTTCTGCAATAGGGTTAGAGGTAGCTGTAAATGCGCTTCCACCTAATTTACAGATAACTAGCAATTCTCCGCTTTGCGTAGGAGGCACGCTCCGACTTACGGCTACGGGTATGCCCGCAAACGCTACCATTAATTGGAGTGGTCCTAATGGGTTCTACAGCAGTGTACTTGACCCGCTAGTATTCATTGCAGACGAAACGTTTGGAGGTACTTATAATGCAAGTATTTTGTTACCGGGTTGTACACCTTTTGTAATACCTACCATAGTAGAAGTATCGCCCAAACCTGTGCCCAATGCTAGAAGTAATTCTCCTATTTGTGCAGCTAGCCGTCTAAGATTAACAGCAGATTTTTATCCTGATGGTACATATCGTTGGACAGGACCGGCAGGTTTCAGCTCTACCGAAGCGAATCCTGATTTTGTTCCTCTTGGTGCGGGGGCTAGCGGCACTTATACTGTTTCAATTACTCTACCAGGTTGTGAGGCAGTAACTGATACGGTAAATGTAGTGGTAAATACGCCGCCTTTAAATGTAGTAGCTACTACTAATGCGCCAATCTGTACGGGTGGTACCCTTACTTTTTCAGCTACGCCAGTAGTTAATGCTACTTATGTTTGGGCAGGGCCTAATGCCTTTGCAGCAACGGGTCAAAATCCTATACTTCCTAATGTTACAACCGTTAATAGTGGAGAATACACGGTAACTGTAATTGTGCCTGGCTGTTTACCCAATACTGCAAGGGTAAATGCTATAGTAAATACAATTACAGGCTTAGTAGCTTCATCTAATACACCTATTTGCCAAGGCAATACACTGGAATTGTATGCTACTAATATTCCTGGGGCAAGTTACAGTTGGCGTGGACCAAGTGGATTTACCTCGAATGCTCAGAATCCTGTGCTTCTAAATGTAACGCCGCCCTTCTCAGGTACTTACACTTTACAGGTCATAGTGCCAGGATGTACTTCTACTACTACCACAGAGGTTATTATAAATTCTTTGCCTCTCAATATTAGGGCGGTAAATAATGGACCGTTATGCAGTGGTAGTACTTTGCAATTAGGAGTAGACAATGTACCAGGGGCAAGGTATAGTTGGAGCGGTCCTGATGGCTTTAGTTCAGCTTTTCAAAGTCCTAGTTTAGGGAATGTTACTACTGTGAATGCAGGCATATATACTGTTAGTGTAGTGGTGCCTGGCTGTGCGCCTGTAACTACTACAACTGAGGTTCGAATAAACACGCGTCCTATGGTAGTAGCCGGTAGCAACTCCCCAGTGTGTTTTGGTAATGTACTTAATTTACAGGCAACAACGATTCTGGGAGCAAGTTATGCTTGGCGTGGGCCTAATGGCTTTGAATCTAATATTCAAAACCCTATTATTTCGGGGGTGAATACCCTGGCTAGCGGTATCTATACAGTTTCTGTAAGTGTACCCGGCTGTGAAGCAGTAGAGGCTACTACAGAAGTAGTAATTAATAGGCTGTATACTTCTAATCCTATTCTATCCAATTCGCCTGTGTGTGTAGGAAGTAACCTTAGTCTATCGCTAGTTACAGTGTTACCGGGTGCAAACTATAGTTGGAATGGGCCGGGTGGCTTAACGCTCAATGGAGCGAATGTAAGCTTACCTGCAACCTTAGCTTTAGCAGGAGACTGGATTTTACAGGTGAATAGCCTAGGTTGTTCTCCCCAATCGTATAGGACAAGTGTAGTGGTAGTAGCTCCCTCGAATCCGCAGCTAAGTTATAATCAACCTTTATGTGAGGGCTCTACTTTGATGCTCACAGCTACGGGTGTAGTAGGGGGTGCAAGGTATAATTGGAGTGGACCAGGCGGTTGGAGTTCTACGATGGCAAGTCCAATGTTAGAAAAAGTTTCGACCTTTAATAGTGGGGTATATCGCCTTGTGATTGAAGATGCTGTTTGTGGTATTTCCGAAGCTCAAATTCCAGTGATAGTGACGCCGCGTAGCACAGCAATAGCTACGCCTCTTGTTAGTAATTTGAATGCTTGTGCAGGGCAGAGCGTAAGTATTCCTGTAGAGTTGAGTGGCCAGGCTCCATGGAGTTTGAGTTATAGTATCAATGGGGGAGCACCAGTTACAGTAAATGGGATTAATGATTCACCATATAATATTCAGTTTGTAGTAAATAATCCGGGTACTACTCTAGTGAGTCTAGTAGGAGTACGTGATAGCCGTGCTTGCAGCGAAGGGATTGCCCGTGGGCAGGTAACAATTACTGTAAGTCCAAGGCCTACCATACAACTAGTTTTAAGAGAGTCTGTGGATTGTAATCGTAGAAATGGTACTTTGCAAGTAGCTGTTACAGAGGGGAGCGGCTTTGTATACTCAATTAACGGTGGAGCTTTTGAAAATACTACAGGTATTTTTGAAAATTTAGCTCCCGGTATTTATACTATAGCTGCTCGTAACGAGGTATGTCTAGCTACGGCACAGTTCGAAGTGGAGGATTTAAGAGCCGTAACTCTTACCTCGATTAATGCTACTGAAAATAGTGCTTTTGTAGCGTGGCAAAGTGTAAGTGGTGCGCAAAGTTATAACTTGCGCTATCGTGTAGTAGGAGCTACTTCTTGGCAAACTATAGCGGGTATTACAAGTACTACGCAGATAGTAACCAACCTTCGAGGTAATACGGAGTATGAATTCAGCGTGCAAGCTGTGTGTGCGGGAGGAATTACAGGTCCATTTTCGGCACCTCGCTCAGTGCGAACTTTGGAGCCTACTTGTCCTCGTCCACGAACCCCGTTTACTATTCAAAACTCTCCTACTTCAGTAACGGTACGTTGGGAAGAAGTACCTACTGCTATTTGTTATGCTCTTTCCTACAGAGCCGTAGGGGAAAGTAACTGGATAGATGTATTAATTCCTGGAACCTCCAATACCTCTTATCAAATCAATAACTTAGTTACGGGTCGAAATTATGAGGTATATCTTCGTTCGATTTGCGGTAGCTGTAGTTTGACCGGAGGCAATCTATCATTACCTAGTAATATACTAACCTTTACGCCGCAACAAGCACGTTTACAAAGTGGTGGTTGGGTACAAAGCGATGTGACTATTTATCCTAATCCAAGTAATGGTGTATTTCAGGTTAGATATGTCTTGGATAAAGAGTCGGTAGGTAGAGTCAGTTTAGTGGATCTTTCGGGGAAAGTGGTATTTGAGCAACAAGTTTATTTGAATGAGGGCGAAAACGAGATAAGCCTTGAAATACCGCAAGCGCAAAAAGGCGTATATCTATTAAGGCTACAAGTTGATGACCAGGTGTATAGTGCAAAAGTGATGATTGAATAGGCTTTTTAAGTGCTTTTGGGCCGGGAGAAATATAATTTCTTCCGGCTTTTTTGTTTATTAAATTTAATGTTCTACAACTTAAATTTGTGTAAGAATAAAGGCTTGGATAAAATCAATTTTGAATGCGCATTCTGCTTATTATAATCAGTATTTTAGATGGGTTGTTATTATTTTGTGGAAAAACTTTTAGTAATAAGACTTATGCTCAAGGGGTAGACACAACTTACAGAATAATCAGGGCTTACATTCGGAAGGGGGATTCTTTATTTCGTAAAGGCTCAGTGGTGGAGGCAACTTTATGTTATCGTAAAGCTTTTGAATTAAACCCAAGGGATCCGGTTATAGCCCAAAGGTTAGCCGATGGCTTAAAGGCTTCTAAGCGAGGGTTGCGTCAATTAGAGCGCCTTGCTTATGTGGCTTATCGAGAAAGGGATTTATTACAGGCAGCTAAGCATTATAAAAATATTTTAGCTTTCGATTCTTCTCATTTTAATGCAAAATATCGCTTAGGTAAAATTCATTGGTTTCAAGGGCATATAGATTCTTGCATATATTACTATAATCGGGCTTTATCTACAGGCACTCATAACGATACCATTTACTTTGATTACGGCTTAGCCCTTAAAAAGCAGGGTAGATACGAAGAGGCGATTGCCAAGTTCGAAGAGTTTTTACAAAAAATTATACCTAAGAAATTAGGTTATAGCATTTATCGTGAGCAGGCTGAAAAAGAAATTGAAGGCTCTAAATTAGGAATGGCTCTACGCAACCAAAATACGAGAGTACTTACAAAAAATTTAGTTTTGAATTCTGAACTTAGTGAATATCAAGTAGTTTTATGGCCTCGTCCAAAAGTTCAGAGCACTAAAGGCTTTAAGAAAGATAGTTTATATGTGGGAGATACAATTGCAGTTTTTACTGCACACAGGCTAGAAAATAAAGGCCAAGGTATATACCCGTTTAATGGTGAGCCTTTTAGTGATCTTTGGATGGCTACCTATGAAAATGGCGAAATTGGAGGGGAGATGCTTTTTAGTAAGCAGTTACAGACTTACAATAATGAAGGAAATGCTACTTTTTCGCCTGATGGTAGTATAATTTATTATACAGTTTGTGGAAGGGGAAGAAAAACTCCCGCTTGGGGGTGTGCTATTTACTATGCTGAGTTTGATACTCTAAAACAGGCTTGGAAAAAAGGTAGAAAAGTGAAAAATATAAATGGGCGTATTCAAGAAATAGTAAATCTAAAGGGAAAAAAAAAGTTTGTAGCCTCCTATGATGCACAGCCTGCGTTAGCCGAAAATGGAAAGATTTTATATTTTGTTTCAGATAGAAAAGGAGGATATGGAGGAACAGACATTTGGTTTTCGCGCCTTACTCCTAAAGGTTGGTCTGAGCCGCAGAATGCTGGTCCTAAGATAAACACTCCCTTTGATGAAATTTTTCCTTATTACATAGATAGTTTGCAAACTTTATATTTTGCTTCTATGGGGCATATGGGTATGGGAGGCTTTGATATCTTTAAGGCTAAAGGAAATCAAAAAAAGTGGGAATCTCCGCAACCCCTTCCTTATCCATTTAATACTTCTTACCATGATTATACTATTACTTGGCAAAAGGTTGATTCTGCGGGATGGGTTTCTAGCGATAGACCCTGGGCTTTAGGTAATTGGGGAAATGAAAAAAGCAAAGGTCGAGATGATATTTGGTGGGTAGCATTTTTGCCTCCTCCTTTACCTACTAAGGTAGAAGTGCCTAAAGATACTATTTTCTCCCTGCCTGTAGTAGAGCATCCTAAAAGAGCCGAGGACAAAATTCTTATTTATGGTTTAATACGAGGCAATGATACTCAACAAGGTATTGTAGGAGCAACCGTAAACTTATATCGACTAGATATTGACGGCAATTTAGCCAAAATTAAAACTGCAATAACGCAAGCTGATGGCCGTTATGAGTTTGAATTAGATACTTCAATTCAATACTATATTATGGCAGGGGCTCCTCGGTATGTACCCAACGATATTAAGGTGCATGGTAGGGAATTGAAGGTAAACAAAAACAACGAGGTTATTATTGATTTATTTTTGCCCAAAGCAGTGGTAGGTACGCCTTACGCACTTAGTAACATCTACTATGATTTTGATAAAGCTGAAATACGAAAAGAAGCTTACCCTGCCCTAGAAAGAATTCGCCTGCTATTAGAAACGAATCCGACATATAAAATACAATTGGCAGCACACACAGATTCGCGGGGCAGTGAGTATTATAATTTGAAGTTATCTGAAAGAAGAGCCCAGGCAGTAGTAGAATATTTAAAACAAAAGGGGGTAAGTGCTGATAAATTGGAGGCAAAGGGGTATGGAGAGACTCAACTCGCTATAAAGCCTGAGAGAAGCGAAAAAGACATGCAGGCTAATCGTAGAACAGAATTCCGTATTCTTTCATTTGAATAATAAAATGGACGATAGATGATAAAGAAATGGAAATTATGACTTATTATTAAGAAATTTTTGTAGGGCTTGGCGTGTTTGAGAAATAAAATTTTGAAGTTTTTGTAAATCTTGAGGGGTGAGGGGAATGTTATTAGAGATCTTTTGGTACAAAAGATCCAGGTAGTGAGAGAGAGCCACAACTCCTAGGGTGTTAGAAGACCCTAAAAACTTGTGAATTAATCTTTTTTGTTGCATAACATCAAGTTGTTGGCAGCAATGAACAAATTCCTTTTCAAAGACGTCGATTTGTTCTATATAAGAGAGCAAGAGGTCTTCAAAAAACTCGGGTTGGTCTTGAGATAAGAGCTGTAATTCCTCAAGTATTTGAGTATTTATAAGAGGATGAAAGTGCATAACATAAATATAGACTAGTTGAAATTTGAAAGAGGCTGTACCTTTCAAACTATCGGAAAAAATACGGTTGAAAGGTACAGCCTTTTGTATTTGTAATTTTTTAGTGGGTTGCTAAGTACTGTGCAACGCTTTCAGCTGTAGGCTTCAAGGCGTCCTTTCCTTCATCCCAGTTAGCAGGGCACACTTCTCCCTTAGTCTCTAAGTGTTGTAATGCTTTGAGCATTCGCAAAGCCTCATCTACGCTTCTACCTAAACCTAGGTCGTTCACTAACTGGTGTCGAACGATTCCATCCCTATCAATCAAAAACAATCCTCGATAGGCCACTGGAGCACCTTTGAAAAGGAAAATTTCATTTCCATTTTCATCTACCTGGTAGTCCCAGTCTCCTGCTAATACATCGTAGTTTTTAGAAATAGTTTTGCTTAAATCTGCGACTAGGGGGTAGGTTACCCCTTGAATTCCTCCCTTATCTCTAGGAGTATTCAGCCAAGCATAATGAGAGTATTTAGAATCAACAGATACTCCTATTACTTCACAATTACGAGAGTTGAACTCATGTAATTTTTCCTCAAAAGCAATAATTTCCGTAGGACAAACGAACGTAAAATCTAAGGGCCAGAAAAATAATATGACGTACTTGCCTCGAAATTGGGAGAGGGTGAAATTTTCTACAAATTCCCCATTGATTACTGCATCTGCGCTAAAATCAGGTGCGAGTTTACCAACTAATACTGCCATTTGTTGATTAATTTATTCCAAAAAAAACTACACTAAAATAAGTAAAAATTCTACTAATTACTTAGTTTTTTTCTAATTTGCTGAAGCATCAATTCTTTCGATAATCTGAAAGGGCACGGTAGTAGTGCTTTGGTAATCTTCTCCCTGCTCGTACATATCTGTGTCGTCTTCTAGGTAATACCACCGCACTACACATTCGTTTCCTTTGTCATAGTAGTCTTGTATAATTCGCAGTATTTCAAGAATAAACTTTGCCGAACTAGTATTGAAATAATCAAAATTAAACTCTATGGATATATTTTTTTTATTGTAAGTTTGGGTAAATTCTTTGAGCCAATTTATGATGGGGGTATAGAATTTAACGGAATTTTCAGGATAAGAATTACCTGTAAATTCAAATATTCCACTTTCGGGGTCAAGTTTTACTCTCGGCGTTTCATCTGTAGCTTCAATGATTAATGGATTCATTTTACATAAAATTACACTGCGATAGACATATTAAAATAGTACTCCTGTTCACTTTTAGGCTCAAAGTTATACAAAATTTTATTATTCTTGGCTTTTTTAGCAATATTTAATATACCCAGCCCTCCTCCTCCCTTTTCACTAATCAATCCATTAGTTAAAACTCCCTTATAAAATTGTCGAAGCTCTTCCCTATCCATGCCATTTACTTTATCAATATAAGACTTTAGCTTAGGTACTTCCTCCGCCTTTACTAAGTTTCGTATAGTTATGTAATAGTCTTCTCCTGATGCAGTAACAATGAGGCAAGAAGGGGTGCTATCATTTTGATTTTTCAATGAGTGATGAAATACATTTTGGCAGCACTCAATTAATAGATTATTAATTTTTTTTATAAGTGCTATTTTTTCTCCCTTTTCTTTCATTTTTTTTTCCATAGCGGCGATAATATTTGTCAAAATAGCGTTGTTCATTTCGCCTTTGTATTTGTAAATAATTTCACATGCTAGCATAATATTAAATTTTAGCACCCATTTTCTATTATGTACGTATACCTACAGCATAAGTTATATGGTGTAGCATAGTTGGAGTGCCTAATTTAGGCAATTATGTTGAAGCCATACATTTCTTGTTAGCTTAGTAGCGTTAGGAGAAATGCTAGAAGCTGTTTTCTTTGTACGAAAATTGACAATTTATTGATTAAAAGCAATTTGAAATATTCTTTCGAATTAATATCTTTACCTGTCATCAAAAATAATAGTTAAGTAAATTAATGTGAATCCAATGATAAGAGTTTTATCATTTCTACTACTAATATTGCTCGTGCTCGTAAGAGTTCAAAATCTATCAGCTCAAGACGAAAAAGCTTTGCAGAATCAAATTTTAAAACAAACTAATGTTGAAGCCCTAAAGAAATTATCTATTGAATTAAAAGAAATACAAGAAAAAGAACGCCAAAAAGCTATAGAAATAGCTAAGAAAAAAGGTTGGCCCATTCGAGGTAAAAATGCAAAGGGGCAAACTTATGAACTTCAAGGAATTGATGAAAAAGGAAATCCGATATATTATATAACCTATAATTTAGGCGCTGCTAAAACGGTTTCGACTAATAAAGTTTGGCCAGGGGGAGTGATGGGGCTAAATTTAACAGGGCAGGGAATGAAAGCGGGAGTATGGGATGATGGAGGGGTTCGAGTTACACACCAAGAATTTGGCGGAAGAGTAACTCAAGTTGATAATCCGCCTTCCATTGAAAGCCATTCTACTCATGTAACAGGCACTATTGCTGCTGCCGGAATTAATCCTCAGGCAAAGGGCATGGCATTCAAATGTAAGGTAGATGCCTATGACTGGAGGTCAGATATTTCTGAAATGGCTCAGGCGGCATCGCAAGGATTATTAATTTCCAATCATTCTTATGGGAGTGAAGTAGGATGGAAACTGATGGAGAATTTTACGGATGCTAACGGTAATCCTCAAACGAATAAATGGGTATGGATGGGAAATACTTCTGTTAGTACTACAGAGGATAGTCGGGCTGGAATTTATGATGCTAAGGCTAATACTATAGACTACATTGCACGAATAGCGCCTTATTATCTGATGCACTGGGCAGCGGGCAACGATCGAGGGGAAGCACCTCCAGCAGGCACCCCTTACTTTATTCGTAATGATACAGGGGGCTATATTCCTTCCAATTTGACTACGCCGCCTCCCGCTGACGGGCCCTTTAATCTTGTTTCCTCCACTTCTGCAGCTAAAAATGTGCTTACAGTAGGTGCAGTACATGAGATTCCTAACGGCTATAATCCGCTAGGAAGTCCGTCTCAAGTTGTAATGTCTAATTTTAGCTGTTGGGGACCTACCGATGATGGGCGCATTAAACCTGATATTGTTGCTAAAGGAGTGAATGTCCTTTCTACTTCCGACACAGCAGATAACAAATATTTTTCCTCCGATGGTACTTCAATGGCTACTCCTTCGGTAGCGGGTTCTCTTTTGCTTTTACAGCAGCATAATTTTAATAAGCATGGAGCTTATTTACGAGCTGCTACTCTAAAGGCTTTAGTTATACATACGGCAGATGAAGCAGGGCCTGCCCCAGGACCAGATTATATGTTTGGATGGGGGCTTCTTAATGTAGCTAAAGCTGTTCAAGCCATTAACGATAAGGACGTAAAAGTCTTATTCTTTGAGGATTCACTATTAAATCAACAAACCTGGACATTCAAAGTTAATTCAGACGGTACAAGGCCCCTAGTAGCTACATTAGTTTGGCAAGATGTTCCAGGACCCGTTCAAAGTGTGCAAGATTTGAATGTTACTACAAAAAGACTAGTCAATGACTTAGACTTAAGAATTACAAAAGGAGCTACTACTCATTATCCGTGGAAATTAAATCCTAATTTTAATTGGAAGGGCCAAGTTGGACCGACAGCTACAAAAGGTGATAACGATTTAGATAATGTAGAGCAAGTTTTTATTGATAATCCCGAGGCAGGTTGTTATACAATAAGTATTACTCACAAGGGAACTTTGCAGGGGGGGGCGCAACATTTTTCTTTGATTATCAGTGAGATAGTTCCGGATTGTAAGCTTGCAATAAATGCTGACATTCAAAATGGTTGCATAGGCCAGCCTAATTCTGGAAGTATATTTATTACAGTAGCAGGAGGCACTCCCCCATATACTTATCAATGGAACACAGTGCCACCCAATACTACGCCATCGTTAATAGGTATTCAATCGGGTAATTATAGTGTAAAAGTTAGCGATGGTAGTAGTTGTTGCGAGCGAACTGCTAATATTTTTGTACCTTCCCTTCCCTCGGTAGAATCAAATCGAGGGGTGGTTTGGACTTTTGGAAGAAATGCGGGAATTAACTTTTTACAAGGGACGCCCAGAATTTTTTACAGTAGAATCCTTACCCCGGCAGGCTGTGCCTCAATTAGTAATGAAAATGGAGCATTGCAATTCTATACCGACGGGGGGGTTGTCTATCATGCTCAGCATGATACTATGCCAAATGGTGTAGACTTACATGGCGGAGTTCATAAGGGCACTCAAACTTCTATTATTGTTCCAAAGCCCGGATCGAATAATATTTATTACATATTTACTGTTGATTCTTTTTATAACCCAAGAGGGTTGAAGTATTCTATTGTAGATATGAGTTTAAATGGAGGGTTAGGAGATGTTACTGCTAAAAATATTCCGCTACATTCACCGGTACAAGAAAAGATTTCTGCTGTGAAGCATGCTAATGGGTGTGATTATTGGGTAGTAGTACGCGACGCATCAGGAAATAAGTTTAGGTCTTACTTAGTATCCTCGGCAGGAGTAAGTACAAACCCTGTAATTTCTTCAGTAGATCATAACTTCCCCCCGTTGCCCTATAATAATACTTTAACTCAGGGCCAAATGAAGTTTTCTCCAGATGGAAAGCGACTAGCGATAGCTAACTTTGGAGCAGGTCGAATAGTAGTCTATGATTTTAATACTGCTACAGGTCAGGTATTAAATACATATATCGATATTGATCTGAATAGTATACCAGAGGGTCCTTATGGTGTAGAGTTTTCGCCTGATGGAAAGATATTGTATGCTACGGCAATATATTTCACTACTAGGCGTGTACTACAATTTAACTTACAGGCAGGAAGTAGCGCAGCTGTTACTGCTTCGCGCACGGTGTTAGCGCAGGCTACTGAACGTACCTTTCGTTCGATGCAACTTGCTGCGGACGGTAAAATTTATATTGCACGTTTTCGCCCTAATGAAAACTATTTGGCCGTTATTAATAACCCTAATGTTCTAGGAACGGGTTGTAATTTTGTGCTGGATGGTCCTAATCTAAATGAAGCCTACGCTTTGGCAGGGTTACCCAATTTCGTGCAAAGTTTCTTTAAGCCTATTGAGGCTGAAATTACAAATACTCAGCCTATTCGTTTTTGTCAAGGGGATTCTGTCCTATTAACTGCAAAGCCTAATTGTGATTTATCTTACCAATGGTTAAAAGATAATATTCCTATTCCTGGGGCTACAAGAGACTCTTATTGGGCAAAGCAACAGGGGGTTTATAGGGTAATAGTAAGGAATAGAAATAGGTGCTCTGCTATTTCCCAAGAATATTGGGTCGAAGAAATTCCTAAGCTTGCTCCACCTATTGCTAATACTCCTAATTGCTTAGCGGCAGGTTCTGTAGCTACAGTTAGCTTCAGCCTTACTAGTGGTAGTGAGGTACGAATCTATTCTACTTCAAGTGCTACTTCTGCTATTGCTACAGATAATGCAGTGCCTTATGAATTTGTTATTTTGCCGCTTACTACTACAACTACTTATTTTGTAGAAGCCTTTGATGCTTCTACAGGATGTAGAAGCAATAGAGTACCTTTTGTAGTAGGGGTAGGTACACAGCCTGGAGCACCCACAGCTCCCGCAACTAATATATGTCCATTTGGGTTAGTGAGCTTTACTGCTACAATGGGTAGCCCAGCAGGTCAAAGCATAGAATTGTATACCCAGCCCGTAGGAGGAGCCCCTATTGCTTCAGCTCATCAGGCGCCTTATACTTTAGTGGTGGTTCCAGTGCCTCCTATAACTACAAATACTACCCTATATATTGCCGCTCGTGGGGCGAATAGCTGTTTATCTAATCGTACGCCCGTACCAATTACTGTTTCAGGCTCGGGGCAGCTACCTATTTTAACTTCCAATTCTCCTATTTGTGAGGGGCAAACTCTATTACTTACAGCAGGAGGAGTTAGCGGAGCAACGTATAGTATTCTGGGTCCTAATGGGTTTAATCAAAATTCAGCTAATGCTTCTCGTGCTAATATCACTTTAGCCGACACGGGTTGGTACACCGCGGTTGCTATTGCTTCAGGGTGCACCACTACCCGCAGCACTAAAGTACAAATTATACCCAGACCCCAAACTCCTAATATTATTAGCAATGCACCTGTTTGTTTAGGATCAACACTTCATTTAAGTACTTTTCCTAGAACTGGAGCAGCTTATTTGTGGCGAGGTCCGTACGGGTTTAGTAGTACAGACATAGCTCCCTCCTTATCTATAACTACAGGCTTGCAAGCTGGAGCCTATTCACTACAAGTAATTGAAAATGGATGTACTTCTGCTGTTGCTACCACTAATGTTCAGGTAGGAGATCCACTACCGCGTATAAGTATTCAAAGTACAGATCCTTGTGAGGGGGGAACTCTAACTCTCACTGCTAGCAACATCCCAGGAGCTACTTATACCTGGAGAGGACCCCAGAACTTTGTAGCTACAGGAGCAACTATTTCTCGACCTGGTATGCAGCCAGCGTGGGCAGGTGTTTATACTGTTGTAGCTGTGGCTAACGGCTGTACTACTGTGGGCTATGATACGGTGAATATTCAGAATCCAGTTCCTCCTATGATCATTACAAATGGTTCTGCTGATTGCATGGGAAGCAATCTGGCTTTTACTGCAACTGGGGCTCCTACGGGGGCAACTTACATTTGGTCTGGCCCTAATAATTATAGCTTTACAGGCCCTACAATTCAACGCAGTTCGCTTCCTAGTACGGGGTGGTACCATGCAGTGTATGTAATTAATGGTTGTACTTCAGAGGCAGCCTCGGTAGATGTTACTCATGCTCCTGTGCCTCCCCCTCCACCGCCAGGACCTAATAATGTGCCCCCTATAGTCACCTGTGTAAACGGCTACGTTAGAATAACCGTAACCGTTCCTCCCTCCGCTGCTAAGGAGTTCAGGCTATACACACAGTCTACGGGGGGCACCCCAATACAGGTGAGACCTGTTGATTCAAATTGGCAAGCTAACTTTACATTTCCTTATGTATCAACAAGTACTACTTTCTATTTAGCTACTGCTAATGGTGCTGGCTGTGAATCTTCGCCGCGAAAGCAGATTGTAATTAATGTCACGAATAATCCTCCCATGCCAACAATTGCGACGAATTCACCGCTTTGCGTAGGGCAAACACTACACATGACAGTGAGTAATAGTTCGGGTATAACAGGTTACAACTGGTATGACCCTGAATTTGAGATTATGACAGGGGGCACTCCTACCTCTATATCTAAGCCTAATATGCAACTTTCTGATGCTGGAACTTATATTTATTTCTTTGCACAGGGACCTCAGTGCCAAAGGATTATAGAAATACCGGTACAAGTTTTTGAAAATAATGGTAACCCTCCTACAATAGTTGCTAATGCACCTGTCTGTGCAGGACAAACTTTAAATTTGTCTGTTTCTGATCCAGGGGCAGCAAAATACGAGTGGAGCGGTCCAGGAGGATTTTCTGCAACAGGGGCTACTGTGAATCGAATAAATGCTACCTCAGCAATGAGCGGCACTTACCAAGTGGTTATGATATCGGGTGCGTGCACTTCTGCTCCCGCTAAAATAGATGTTAGTGTTATTCAATTACCCGATCCTGTTATTACAACCAACTCTCCCGTGTGTGAAGGGCAATCTATTCGCTTATCTGCCACAGGGCCAGCAGGGGCTATCTATCAATGGCGAGGACCTAATAATACGATATACACAGGCAGTAGTGTAGTAATTCCTAATGCTAGCACTGCCCATGCCGGCACTTACAGCCTACTAGTTATTGTAGGGGCTTGTTCTTCTGCACAGCAAGTTACAACGGTTACCGTGAGTCCCGCTCCGACAGTTCCTGTTACCAATCCTACTAGTATTACAGTGCCCATGGCTAGCAGTGTTACGATTACAGTAGCGAATGTAAATAATGCCAATACAGTTTATTTATATACCTCCTCAACGGGAGGTTTGCCTATTGCAACAGATAATACCCCACCCTATACCTTGACTACTCCTGTAACTAATGGAAGTGCAACTTATTGGGTAGAAGCAGCACACAACATTTTGGGTTGCCGTAGCCCTAGAGTACCCGTAATCGTAAATGCTACGGAGCAAACAAGTGTTGGAGCTCCTAGTGCTAATAACGTGATGCGATGTGGAGAAGGGGTTGTGACTTTTACAGCATCTATGGGTAATCCGGCGGGTAATTGTATACGCTTATACACGCAAATTTCTGGTGGATCTCCAATAGCTACAGACTGTGACAGCCCTTACTTATTAGCCACCTCAGTTTTAACTACTACGACAACTTTCTATATTGAAAGCAGTTCTGGAAATGCTGTTTCTTCCCGCACCGAGGTAATTGCGTTTATCGATAAAGTAGGAGCTCCTCTTGTAGAATCTGTAAGTATCTGTGGAGTTGGTCCTGTAACTTTTACAGTAGAAATGGGGGTTCCGGCTGGCCAGAGAGTAATGCTTTATACAACTCCTACGGGAGGTACTCCAATAGCTACTTCAGATAATCCGCCTTATGAGCTCACTACTCCCTCTATTACAACCTGCGTGACTTACTATGTACAGGTTGAAAATATTAACAACTGTGCAAGTCCTCGTACGCAGACTGTTGCATGCACGGGGAGCTTGGCGAATCCTTCCGCTCAAGATATTAGTATTTGCAGTAGCTCAATAGTTACTTTTACGGCTACTTTAGGAGCAGGCTCACCTTTAGGAACACGCATATATCTATACACATCCCCTTCAGGTGGTAGTCCTATTGCGACCGCAGCAGTCGCACCTTACCTCCTTACTACGACAAGTGTAGTAACCACAACTACTACTTTTTATATTCAAAGTGAAGCTCCTAATAACTGCCGTTCGCAGAGAGTACCTGTTTCTGTAACCTTAGGGAGCCAAGGGCCTCCCCTTAGTGCAACTAGTAATTCACCTGTTTGCTCTACTGATACTTTAAAATTGAATGCTACGGGCGTCACAAATGCAACTTATACTTGGAGTGGTCCTGGTAATTTTAGCGCTACAGGTGCTAGTGTAATTCGTTTTCCTCTTACTAATGCAGCGCAGGGAGTGTATACTGTAACTGCCATTACGGGAGGAGGTTGTACTTCGACAGGAACAGTTAACGTCTCAATTATAAGTGCTCCGGGAATTCCTAACGTAAATGGTATACCACCTTGTGTAGCTAGTGGTAGCACTGTTACTTTAACCTTTACGATGGGTACTCCGCCGGGAAATTCCATACGCTTATATAGTAGTGCAACAAGCTCTACTCCTATAGCAACTTTATCAAGTCCACCCTACCAATATACTGTACCTAACATAACTACTACAGTGAATTTATTTGCTCGTGTTGGGGATGGAACTTGTCAAAGTCTTCCTTTCCCGATTATTTTACCAGTAGGTACGCCTCCGGGCAATCCTTCTGCATCTAACGTTTCTGGTTGTAGTAATGGTGTCTTCCGCTTTAATCCCAGCATGGGCACCCCACCAGGGCATGTTTTTGTACTCTATAGCCAGCCCTCGGGAGGAACTCCAGTATCTGCGGCACCCGCAGATTCTCCCCTAGGCCTACCAGTAATTAATGTGACTACAACTACTACTTTTTACCTAGCTGCGGTAGATACCAATACCGGCTGTCAATCCAATCGAGTGCAAGTTGTAGCTATAGTTACTTCAACGGGAGTTAGACCTAATATTCTAGGGGATACAGTCCGCTGCCAAGGGCAAACTTTAAGTTTAACAGCAACAGGTGTATCGGGCCCGTTTGTACAATATGCATGGCTAGATCCTACCGTGCTACCACCCAACCCAACTATAGGAGCAACTCTTAATAAGCCTAATTTACAGCCAGAACATTCAGGCATTTATGTTGCATTTGCAATTAATTTATTTAATCAATGTACTACTTTTGCAACTCGAATTGTAACTGTTATTCCTACGCCGCCTGCGCCAAATGTTAGTAATAATTCTCCAATCTGTCCGGGTTCTCAGTTGCAACTAAGTGCAAGTTTATCTCCCCCTATTCCAGGTGCTAGTTTCTATTGGACAGGACCTTCTGGCTTTACAGCCACAGATGCTAACCCAGTAAGAAATAATGTAACCACTGCTCATGCAGGAAATTATTTGGCTTATACTATTGTGCAAGGGTGTACTTCTGCGGCCAGTGCTTCACCAGTCTCTGTTGCTAATCCCCCTGCTGCTCCAGTAGTAAATGGAAACTTAGAGTATTGTGCTGGTGATAATTTAGTGTTAAATGCTTCGCCAGTTACAGGAGTTGTATTTCATTGGAATGGGCCCAATTCCTTTTCGGCTACAGGTAATCAGCTAACGCGTGAAAATTTAAGCGCAGGAGACGCGGGAGTATACAGTGTTGTTGCTGTTATAGGTAGTTGTACTTCTCCACAAACAACTGTAAATGTTGTTGTAAAACCCAAACCGCCTATTCCTACAGCTACTAGTAACTCTCCAAGATGTGTAGGGGATGTGTTAAATTTAACAGCTAACGGCGTAGCGGGGGCTAGTTTTGTTTGGAATGGTCCTCAGGGTTTTACACAGCAAGGAAGTAGCCCTACTATTTCATTGAGTTCTACTAACCAGGCAGGAATTTACTCATTAGCAGCTGTTATAAATGGGTGTACGTCAGATATAGCAACTACTACTGTAGTGGTTAATTCACCAGCTACTGTACCTACTGTTATTTCTAATACTCCAGTTTGTCAGGGTAAGAACCTGCTATTAACTGTACAAAATATTTCCAGTGGTGAATTCCTTTGGAGCGGACCTAATAATTTTGCCCAAACTACTACTACTTCTACTGTAACTCGCATAAATCTGCAGGCTGCAGATGCAGGAGTATACAGTGTAAGTGTGGTTACTGCAGGTTGTACCTCACAGGTGGGTACGGTTACAGTTACTATAACTCCGCTTCCTCCAACCCCTGTTGCCAGTAATCCTGGTCCATTCTGTGTATTTCAAAATATTATTCTAAATGCTCAATCCACAGTTACTGATCCTAACGCTACTTTTATGTGGTTAGGACCCAACTTTATTGCGAATGGTCCTATTAATGTAACGCAGTATACTAGAGAGAATGTTACTCTTTCAGATGAAGGTATTTATAGTTTAGCAGTAATTTCTCAGGGGTGTACTTCCGCGTTTGCTACTACACTTGTTCGAGTTTATGCTATTCCGGAGCCACCATTAATAGAACAACCCCTTATGAGTCCTATTTGCGTAGGCAAAACTTTAACTGTAACTGCCACCTACCTCACAGACACTTACTACTTATGGAGCGGTCCTAATGGATTTTCTGCTACTACCTCAACTCCAGACAATAAACTAGTTATACCTAATGTTACAACTGCAAACGCAGGTACTTATTCTGTATTGGTTGTTATAAATGGGTGTACTGCACATGCTCCTGCCGTTTTCAATATTCAAGTGATAGACTTGCTACCAGCGCCTAATGTAACTAGTAACTCTCCAAGATGTATTAATCAAACATTAACCCTCACTGCGCCGGCTGCTGCAGGTACAATCTACTATTGGAGTGGACCCAATGGATTTACGGCTACAGGAGCAGGACCTACTTTTGTTCGACCTAATCTAACTACTGCTGATGCTGGAGTTTACTCTGTATATGCTATAGTTAATGGTTGTAGTACCCGAGAAACTACAATTGAAGTAATGGTAAATGATGTTATTCCACCTGCCCCTGCTGTAACTGCTAATACTCCTTTATGTGTAGGCCAGGAGGTACAAATAAGAGTAATTGGTACTGGTATATTTAATGTAATGGGGCCAGCTTCTTACAATGAAAGTGGAGTAGGTCCTATATTTACTCGTACTAATGCTATTGTTGCTCACAGCGGCGTATATAGTGTAACTACCACCGTAGAAGGTTGTACATCTCCGGTTGCTACAGTGCAAGTGACGGTGAATCTACCGCCCACTGCAAATGCTTCTAGTAACTCTCCAAGGTGTGTGGGTCAAGTGCTTAATTTATTAGGAGCTAATTCTGTACCTAATGCTAGCTTTTCTTGGAGTGGGCCTAACGGATTTTCTTCTACTTTACAAAATCCGACTATTCCCGAGGTTACTACTGCAATGGCAGGCATCTATACTTTAAGTGTGAGTGTACCAGGTTGTCCTGTAGCAACTGCTACAGCCAATGTTACTATTATTGACGTACCCGCACCTACAGTTACTACTAATTCTCCGGTATGTACAGGCGCTAGTTTAATTCTAAGCGCCGCAAATACTTTATCTAATGTAACTTATGTTTGGAATGGACCCTTAGGGTTTTCTGCAATTACTACTGCAACAGAGGTAACGAGAAACAATGTTACGAGTAGTGTGGCAGGAGTTTATAGTGTGGTGGCTGTACTAAGTGGTTGTACTTCTGCACTAGTTATTACTGAACCTGTAATTGTGCATTTCGTTCCCCAGCCTTTAGGGCAATTTGTAAATACAAGTAGTACGGCTCCCACTTCAGTTTGCGAGGGAGGCTCTTTTAGGCTACAAGTGATTAATACTTCTGCCTTTCAACCGGGAACTACTTTTATATGGCAGGGTCCTCAAGGTAACCTGCCCGCTAATACAGAGAGCTATGAAGTCAGTGCTGCTACTTTGAGTCACGCAGGTGTTTATCGAATTTGGGCTGTAGCTAATGGGTGTACTTCAACTGCTTCATTACCTATTACAGTTACAGTGATACCCAAGCCTTCTACTCCTGTAGTAACTAATAATGGGCCTATTTGTGAGGGGCAGGGCGAGGCTACTATAAGAGTAACTCCGGCTCCAGGTATCGTGCGGTACCAGTGGAGTGGTCCCGGAGGCTTTAGTGCTACGGGCTTACAGCACTCTATACCAGCAGAGCTTAATAATGCAGGTACATACTCGGTGGTAGCGTTTACAGCTGAGGGCTGTTCTTCTGCGGTGGGTACTACTAATTTAGTAATTACTCCAAGGCCCTCTTTACCTGTATTAAGTTCGAATACACCTGTATGTCAAGGGCAAACTTTGCAACTTAGCGTTACGGGGCCAGCGGGTGCTACTTATACTATTCGAGGTCCTAATGGATATGCTGTTACAGGCACTCAAGCTCAGTATTCTCGTGCAGATATGGTAGAGCGATTTGCTGGTCTGTATAGCGTGGTGGCGGTAGTAGCGGGATGTGTAACCCCTGAGGTAACCCATAAGGTAAGTGTGTTGCCATTGCCCCCACGCCCTGTGGCAAGCAATAACGGTCCTCGGTGTGAAGGCGAAAGATTGAGTCTATCAGCTTCAGGAGCAGGAGCTAATGTTACTTTTGTATGGAGTGGACCTGCAGGCTTTAGTGCAACAGGCGCTTCAATTAATATTCCTAATATAACTCCTGCCCAGGCGGGTACCTATACTCTAGTTACTGTTGAGAATGGGTGTACTTCAGCTCCAGCGCTTACAATAGTAGAAATTACTCCTTATCCCATTGTTAGCCTTAGTAGTAATTCTCCTGTATGTCAAGGTTCTACACTAACGATTACTGCCGCAGGAGTACCTTCGGGAGCATACCTGCAAATGCGAGGTCCTAATGATTATTTTGCGGCAGGAAACTATACGGTGTTTAATAGGCCGAATATTCAATTGGGAGATTCTGGTACTTACATTTTAACTGTTCAAGTAGGGGCTTGCCGTGGTATTACAGCTTCCACAAACGTAAGAGTAAAGCCTGTACCCACTTTGGATATTTTGCAAACTAATTCTCCTATTTGTGAGGGGCAGGAATTAAGATTAACGGTAAGAGGGGGCACTGTAAGTAGTTATGTCTGGCGTTTACCTAATAATAATTCGGCTGTAACTACTTCTATACCAGAATATGTAGTACCCGTTGCCTCACTTGCGCAGCGAGGAGTGTACCATGTTTCTGGAGTTATTGATGGTTGTACTACAAATGCAGTGAGTGCAGTAGTTTCTATAACGCCCGCACCTACTCCTCCTGTAGCAGCCAATAATGGTCCTATTTGCATGGGAGAAACCGCAATGTTTCAAGTACAACCGGTAAGAGGGGCTAGTTATTTATGGTTGGGGCCGGATGGATTTAGTTCTACCGAGCAAACTGTTCATAGAACTATAAGTGATCCTTCTATGGGAGGATTATACACAGTGGTAGCTATTGCAAATGGTTGTACTTCTCAGCCGACAATTTCTCCATTAGAAGTTATACATTTGAATTTGGCGCCCGAAGTTTCTGCGCCACAAACCCTTTGTGTAGGTAGTAATTTGCAGCTGACTACAAGTGGTGTGCCTAGCGGTATCGGCTACAGATGGGAGGGACCGGCAGCATTTAGCTCCGAACAGCAAAATCCACTACTAACGAATGTTCAGACTTTCAATAGTGGAATTTATTATTTGCTCGCTTTTCAGAATGGCTGTACCTCTCGAGTAGCTGAAGTAGAAGTAAGGGTAACACCCCAGCCCCAGGCGCCGGATGTAGGCTATAATGGTACATTATGCGAAGGAAGTACTATTCGTTTAACTGCTAGTACTGTAGTTGGCGCACAATACTATTGGCAAGGTCCTAATGGCTTTGAAGCTTACGAGCAAAACCCTACTTTGCACTCTCTTTCTTTTGCCCAAAGTGGTACTTATTCTGTGGTTGCTTACGTAGGAAATTGTACCTCTGAGGTGAGTACGGTAAATATTCTAGTAGAGCCTTTACCAGCTCCTCCTTTAGCAAATAATGGGGGGCCTTACTGTGCAGGTCAAACAATTAATCTAAGTGCTAGCTCTGTAAGTGGTGCTACCTACCTATGGTCGGGTCCAAATGGTTATACAAGTACTCAACAAAATCCTACTAGAGCTAATAGTAGGACAATTGATTCGGGAATATATAGTGTAGTTTCGATAGCTAGAGGATGTACTTCTCTAGTGGCAACTACACTGGTACAAGTACGGCCTAGCCAAGCTCCGGCTTCTGCAACTGTTAATAGTCCTATTTGCGAAGGCGAGACAGTATATTTGAGCACTCCTCTAGTAGTAGGAGCGAGTTATTTATGGAGTGGCCCGGCTGGATTTACATCTACTCACAGAGAACCAATCATTCCAAATGCTACGGCCGCACGAAGTGGGGTGTATTCGGTTCGTTTAATTATGAACTCCTGTACTTCGAGTGCAATTTCTGTAAACGTAAGTGTACAGCCTAGACCTTCTAACATTTCCATACTAACTAACAGTCCTATTTGTGCGGGGCAAACTTTGTTATTGAGTGCGCCCTCTATTCCAGGAGCAGTATATCACTGGAGTGGACCAGGAGGCTTTAGTGCTTCTCAAAATAATGTAGTAATTAATAATGCTTCAATAGGTGCTAGCGGGGTATATCGTTTGCGTGTAAGCTTGGGTAATTGTGTAGCACCAATTGATAGTACAACTGTGGTGGTATATCCGCCAGCTCCTCCTGCGCCCCGGATTGCAAGTAATTCGCCTGTATGTGAAGGGCAAACTTTACAATTAAGCGCTAGCAGTAGTTTAGCAACGGCTACGTATAGCTGGGTGGGACCTAATGGTTTTAGTTCAACGTTGCAAAATCCTAGTATACCTAATATTCCTTTAGCAGCAAGCGGCGTATATACCCTTACGGTAAGTAATGGTAATTGTGCTGCTGCACCGGTTACGGTAAGCATCAGTGTTTTACCAACGCCAAATGTATCCATTATTTCTAACTCTCCTATCTGTGAGGGTAGTAATTTAGAACTTAGTGCTACTCCTATTCTGGGTGCGCGCTATAATTGGAGCGGTCCCAATTCTTTTACGTCTACTCAGATAGGCAATACCCTACCTCGGGCTACTACCAGGATGAGTGGTATATACAGTTTAGAGGTAATAAATGGTAGCTGCACAAGTAGAGTAACTCAAAATATTCAGGTGAATCCTATTCCTACGGCAGGTCCTATTCTAAGCAATGCACCCGTTTGTGCGGGAGGAGTACTAAGTTTAAGTGTTCCTTTTGTGCCGGGGGCAAGTTATTTATGGAGTGGACCCAATGGCTTTATTGCTACTTTACAAAATCCTACTATTTCGCCCGTAAGTAGTTCCAATGCCGGTATTTATTCATTAGTAACAATTCTTAACGGATGCACCTCTGCTGTTGCTACGCATGAAGTGAGGGTAGCAGGAATTACTACTTTACCCGAAATTACCAGCAACTCACCAGTGTGTCAAAATGGTTTGCTGCAGCTTTCTGCCACTTTGCTTCCGGGTGTTACCTATGAATGGCGCGGGCCAGGTAATTTTACAGCTACTATAGCGAATCCCATTCGAAGTGGAATGCGTCTAAGTGATGCAGGAGTATATACCCTAAACTTAACTACTTCTAGTTGTCGTAATCCTATTACTTTGACGATAGAAGTACAGGTTAAGCCAATACCACCAGTTCCCTCAGCTTCTAATAATTCTCCTATTTGTTCAAATAGCTCGCTTAATTTAACAGCTAGTGGTGGTGGTCTCGGTGCTTCTTACTACTGGACAGGTCCTCAGGGGTATACAAGCACTTTGCAAAATCCTACTATTTCTAATCCTAACCCTCAACAAAGTGGTATTTACAACGTGCAAGCTATAGTAGAGGGATGTACTTCTGCTGCGGCAGCTACTCGCGTGGTGATAAACCAAGCACCTCAAACTCCTAGAGTTTCGGTGAGCCAGGCTACAGTATGCGAGGGAGAGCGGTTAATGCTAACAGCTAATTCAGCGGATGGAAGTACAATCTTTTGGACAGGGCCTAATGGTTTTTCTGAAAGTGCTTCTACGCTTGTTATTTCACCTGTGAGTTTGATGCACAATGGAACCTATTCTGCAGTAGCTATTTTAGGAGGATGTACTTCGAATGTAGTTACTCAAAATATTAGAGTAATACCTTTTGCCCCGAATATAGAAGCTGGAAGTAATTCACCTATCTGCCAGGGAGGGGCTATTGAGTTAACTGCTACAAATGTACCGGGCGCTTCTTATACTTGGCGTGGTCCTTTAGGGTATACTTCTAACCTTCAAAATTCAACTATTGCTCCTGCACTACCTAGGTACTCAGGGATATATACGTTAGAAGTTCGATCAGGAAGTTGTATCCGGATAGTTGAGGTTCCTGTGCGGGTACAAGCTGCAGAGGGAGAAGTTTCTGCCACAGCAAGTTCTCCAATTTGTGAAGGGCAACCTTTGCGTCTTGCAGCTAATCAAATTCCGGGAGCTACTTACTTATGGCGAGGACCGCAAGGATTTGAAGCTACAGAGGCTGTAGTAGTACGAGATGGTTCAAGTATAGCTAATAGTGGTATCTATACTCTAACGGTTACAATGAATGGATGTCTGGTTAATGAAACTTCTGTAGAGGTAATTGTTTTACCGGGTATAGGAAATTTAGCAGCAAGTAATAATGGACCTATTTGTGCGGGTTCTACTCTCAGTTTGAGTGCAAGTGGTAATCCAGGTGTATTGTATCAGTGGAGTGGACCCAATGGATTTACTTCTACTTTGGCGAATCCTACTATTGCTAATGTTAATGTAACTCATGGAGGGATTTATTCCTTGACTGCTAGTTTACCTGGATGCTCTCAAAGAATTACTGTAACCACTGAAGTAAATATTGATGCGCCCATTTCTGCTAGGAGAATCTGGAATAATGGGCCCATTTGTAGCGGTAGTGAGCTTGCTCTGGGGGCTGAAGCAATACCGGGTGCTACTTACGAATGGCGTGGGCCTAATGGCTTTAGTTCTACTTTGGAGCGTCCAACAATTTTAGAAGCTACTCCTATTCATGCAGGTGAATATTCACTTACAATAAGGAGGGGAGCTTGTACTCTTTCCGGCCTCACTACAGTTGCAACTGTGCATCCTAGTCCATTTCCTCCAAGTATACAAGGAAATACTACTATTTGTGAGGGGGGGAATTTGAACCTTAGTGCGATTGGTGCGGCTTCTACTTATGTTTGGAGTGGTCCTAATAACTTTGCTGCAACTTCTTCTTCTATAGCTATCAGAAAGGTTTCAACCCTTGCAGCAGGTGTTTATTCAGTGGTAGCAGTTCAAAATGGTTGTTCTTCACAGCCGGCTACTGTTGCAGTGCAAGTAACTCGTGTAGATGGTCGGTTTTTAGAAAATAGAGTAAGTGTATGCGGTGGTGAGCCTGCCCTACTTTTAATTAGTGCTACTGGAACCGCCCCTTGGGCCGTTGCTTATACCGACGGAGTACAAACAAATACGTTGTATTTTAATCAATCTCCATTCGAATTAGCCGTATCTCCTACTCAAATAACAACTTATTCCCTGTTGTGGATTGAAGATGCTACAGGCTGTCGTGCTACCTTGAATTCAAGTGTGATAGTTACTCCTAGCCCCAAGCCAGAAGCTCGATTTATACAAAGTAGTGGCACTGCATGTTCGGGTAGTGTTGTTAATATTCCTGTAGAGTTAAGAGGGGTAGGTCCATGGCAAATTAACTATTCTATAAATGGAATAGCTCAGCCGCTAGTAACAGCAGGCAGTAGTAGTACTACTTCACCATTTATGTATAATTTAAGTTTTGTTGCTTCTCAGAATGCGACAGTTTCGTTGATAGACTTAATAGACGCTACGGGCTGCCGTTCAGTTTATAATCAGAATTATATATTAGAGGTGCGGCCCTGTAGTGACCCTTGCCCAGCTCCTACGAATCTAACGGTTCGCAATGTAACGCCGGTAAGTGCTAATGTAAGCTGGCAGCCTGTTACAAGTGGTGTTGTTTGCTATATTGTAAGTTATGGCGTGGCTAGTCAACCTAGTACATGGCAAACTCGTTTAGTACCACACCCTGGCAGCTCGATTGAGTTAACAGGTTTAACGCCAGGCTTAAATTATACTGTTGAAGTGAGAAGTAATTGTAATTTGTGCTCTAGTAGAAGCGGCACTATTTCCAACGTGCCAGCAACAGCTAATTTTGCTACTAATGCGGCAAAAGTTATTGGTATAGAGGAGGCTTATGCTCTTGAATTATACCCCAACCCCACTTCTGGACTGATAGCAATCACTTTACGTTCTGCTATAAAAGGTGGCAATTTAGCTGTAGAGATTGTAGATGCTACTGGTCGTACATTAAGTACTATGCTTTATGAGTATGTCCAAGGTAACAATACATGGACATTGGATTTAACTGCCCAGCCTAGTGGAGTCTATCTTCTGAAAATTCGAGAATTAGAGGAGGGGAACACTCGAACAATTAAGGTAATAAAGCAGTAAAAAAACTCTTTATGTTATGTAAAAAGGCAGCCTACTTTAAGGCTGCCTTTTTTATTTATTATTTTATTATGCATTTACCTTTTTTCTTTAACATAAGCAATTTAAGTGTTTGGCCTAGGTTTAGTTTCTGATTACTTACTAATCAAGTATGTAAATATGTAAGAAACCAGTTGAATCTTTTTGGCCTATCTTCGATGGAGGGATATGGTATATGAAAATTTGTTTCTAGATTTTATAAAAAATAAAAAAGTAGAGTATTTAGAGTATATATCTTTTGGAGTATATATCTTTATTTACTCTAAGCGAGTTTTATCAATGATTGGAAAAGAACTTTAATACCAGGGTGCTTGTTTACTTGCTAGCATAAATAAATTGGTTTTGGTTATGGGTAGGGTTTCTTATCTTTATTAGTAAGTACTTTTAAGAATCGGGTAAGACAGCATATCTAAAATTAAATATAATAAATTAAAAATGCTGATAAATAAGATTTTATAAAAATTACATTAAAAGTGCTATTTTTTTATAGATTTGTAAATAATTTAATTAAAGAAAATACGAAAAATAAAAAGGCGCTTATAATGGTAAGCGCCTTTTAGTTTTGTGCCTAGTGCCTAGCAGGAGAATCTAGCAAACTAGGCTATAAAGATAGCTTGCTTCAGCTTGTCTGAAAATAAAATAATTATTCGATTACCATTTTAATAATATTTTGGGCATTTTCTTGCCAAACAACTACTGTATAAAATCCCGGTGCTAAAGTTTCTAGGGGAAGGGTACAACTCCCTTTTGAATCTTCAGGGGTAATACAATTTTCAAAAACTGCTCTACCTAAATTGTCGTTAATTTTTATACTTATTGGGCTTAGTTTGGAAATTGAATAGCTTAGAGTAGCTATTTTTTGAGCAGGGTTAGGGAAGAGAAGAGTTTGTAGGTGGTCTGCAAAATAAATATTTGGCATTGAAGTAACTGATGTAGCAAGACGAACACTTTCGTAGGCATTTAATTTACCACTACCCCAGGTATTATTAGGAGTAGTGCCCGTAAAATTATCTTGAGTAGCTGTGGTCATTAGTATTTCTTTTGCCTTTTCTGGAGTTAAATTAGAGTTGGCTTGCAACATAAGCGCCACAGTACCAGCTACGCAAGGACTTGCCATGGAGGTTCCTTCATAAACACCAAAAAAGTAGTCTTTATTTTCGAAATTAATTCTTTTTACTCGTGCAGTCGGCATGGTAAGGGGGCCATTATCAAAAGAAGAAAATGCAGAAGCTACAACATTGCCAGGAGCAGTAATTTCCGGCTTTGTTCTACCGTCTACTGTTGGTCCACGGCTTGAAAAGATGGCTATGCTTCCTAATTCTCCGCGTGCATTAATTTCTCTTTCCCTACCCTCTATATCTATATATTTATTTTTGGTGGTATAAGCACCTACCGTAATTACTGCCTCACCAGTACCGCCAATTTCGCTTGTAGTGTAAGAATTATCTCCGCGGCGAAAATTGTGTAGTTTTACTCCGCCAGTTGCTGGTATGCTATCTAGTAAAGGAGCACCATTTCCCATTCCATCGTTCCATACATGTACTACACCGCCGGGAGCTGTAATGGCAATTCCAACAAAAGCATTAGTTATGGCCAGGGCGCGTAAATTAATTTGCATATTGGCTTTATTATTAAAATTTTGCCATGTGGCAGTGCTTGTTTTGGTAATGCGTAAAGAACCTAAACCACCTGTACGTAGAGAGGTATCATACCGTGTAGTATCATTAGCCCTATACCACCTGTTTAATTTTTGTAATACTCGTCCGTTTCTATCGAGCAGCATAATATTTACAGAAAAATCTCCCTCCTTAGGCCCCCACATTTCTAGGCGAATTTGTCCCGCAATTAAGGTACCCAAATCTGTATGAGCGATAGTATAGATAGTATCTCCCCTAAAATTATGAGATAGGTGCATAGGAAACATTCCTTCGTTACCGGCAGCACCCACTAAAATTCGACCGCTGCCGACTAGTTCTTTAAAGGCTCGATCAAATAAAGAAGTACCATCATGGGGACCGATGTGGCTACCCAAGCTCATATTAATAACAGCTGGTTTTCCTACTTTTTGAGCATAAGAAAAAATATATTGAACCGCATCAATAATATTGGAGCCTGCCCCATTGATAGAAACAAGCACGATGTCAGCATCGGGTGCATAGCCCTTAAAGTCGTCAGTTTGGGTATCTCCAATACCTGCTGCAATACCCGCCACGTGTGTACCATGGGAAGTATTTATTTCGTCGCTTCTCTGATTTAGTAGGGCTTGTTGTCCTATGTATTCACTACCATAATCAAAGCCTTCAGGGGGTGTACCCCCTTCTTTAGCTTGAACCCAGGCTCTTTGAATACGTAATCTGCTTAGATTTTGCGAGATGCGAAAAGTAGGATGAGTGAAGTCCATTCCGGCGTCAATAACACCTACAATAACCCCTTTGCCGGTATAGTTCTGGGGAAGATTAGTTCCTAAATGTACTGCATCTACGCGAGAATCCCTTCGAGCTTCTTTTAGCTTCGTATTAATTTTATGATCGATTTGAACATACTTTACTCCTTTCAGCATTTTAAGTGTAGGAAAGGCGGAAATGGGAATGTCTACCGTCCAAATATTTCCTGCTCTAGTGCGTACTTTGATGCCCTGTTCTTCGAGCTGTTTTTGGGCAACACTAGGTGCATCTACTTCTATAATTGCCCCTACGCAATACACTCCTTTTTTCTGTTTAATTAAGTATTCATCAATCAAACTTTGGGGAAGAACAATTTCTTTTTTGTTTGTACTTTCTTGTAAGTAAGGAAGTACATCTTTTACTACCTTCTGGGAGTAGGGCGATAAAGTTACTTGTGCCCAAGTCATATTTTTTAGAAAGAAAAGAGCAGAAAAAAATAAAATTGGTCTCATAAGAATTTTTAATAATAAGCATATGTAAGATAATAAATAATTTTCAAAGAGTAGATTACTTACTCTTCAAGATATCTCTTATTTCAGCTAGTAATAATTCTTCTTTTGAAGGTTCTGGTTGGCTAGCAGTGGGCTGTTCTTTTTTTTCTTTTTTCAGCTTATTAACTACTCGAATAGCGGAGAAAATGACGAATGCAATGATGATAAAATCAAAAACAGTTTGCAAAAAAGCTCCATAATTAATAGTTACGGCTTCTTTAATTACAGTACCCTTTTCGCTTAGGGTAGCAGCTTGGATTTCTAGTTTGAGCTCCCTAAAATTTACGCCTGATATTAAAACTCCAATAGGAGGCATTATAATATCATTTACCAGTGAAGAAACAATTTTTCCAAAAGCCGCTCCAATAATCACGCCCGTAGCCATGTCCACTACATTTCCTCGTGCAATAAATTCTTTGAAATCGGAAAAAAAACTCATAGCTTTAAATTTTTTATAAATATGATTCTATGTAAATTTCAAAAAATTACCCTACTTCCTGCGTTATAAATCTCGTAGGCAAATTTTTTGATAAGTGCAATATTGGCAAAAATTTTTGTTAGAAGTCTGCGAAAAATTAATTTCCGGATTGAAAAAAATTTCTTGTAATAAAGTAATCAGCTTTTGTTCAAAAGTTTGTAAAGTTTCTTGCTCAATAGGTGATTTATTAAATAGGTATAATAGTCCCTGCTCGTGGGGTTTAGCTCTAAGGCTATAGATGCCCAATTGTACGGGCTTGTAGTCTGAAGCTGGTAAGTCTTTGTATAAAAGGTAGGCATAAAAAAGCCCTTGTAGTACTTCTGGCTTAGGATTCTGAGTGCAAAATATTTTATCCCAGTCTTGCGGCTGGATTTTTTTTAAGCGACTAAGCTGACCGCTCTTATAATCTAAAATCAAAAATTGGTTATCCACTATATCAATTCTATCTATTTTGCCTTTTAAGAGAATTTGCTCGTCATTAAGTGCTAAGGGAGTGCTAATCTGCTTTTCTTTTGCCCAAATAGTATATACTTTTGATGACTCTTCTAATTCTTTAACCCGTTTTTCTTCGTGATTAATTATTTTTTCGATTATGTCTTTTAATGCTTGCTGCATCAAGTAGTTGTAGCCATGTTCTGCATAAATTTGCCTTTTGCTATCCACCCCTTCTGCGTAAACTTGAGATATAATTTCTTCAATTCGTTTTTTTAGTGCTGCGAGTAATTCTAGAGTAATGGGTTTTTCTAAGGGGAATAGCCGCTCGAGTACTGCATGTAAAATGTTGCCAATAGTAGAACTTTCTAGTTCTTCCTGGATGCTTTCTAGGGGAGATAGCTCTAATACATAGCTTAAGTAAAACTGTAATTTGCATCTTAAGTAAGTATTAATAGCTGAAGGACTAATAGCTTTCAAAGGAGTTACGTTATCTTTGCAGAAGTACAAATTATGTAACCGTTCTAAAATACTAGGCGTTTTAGGAATAGTGAGGGGGTGAATTGTAAATAAGGGCACCTGGGGCGTAGATAATGTTTCAATTACTTTTAAGTTAGGATTTTGAGCTACCCACTCGTACTGTACCTGCAGTAAGTAGCGACTTTTTTCCATTCCCGCAACCTTATTTTCATCAGGGTCAGAGTTGTAGAAAAACTGAATTTTTTCGGCCCGCTGTAATATTCGATAAAAAAGGTAAGCCCATTTGCTTGTCTGGTCTTCAGGTAATAAAAGATGATATCCTTTTTTAAGATTCAAGGGAATAAAAGTAGGACTGATAGAAGGGGGAAATATTCCTTCATTCATTCCTACAAAGATGACATATTTAAAATCAAGGCTATAAGTTTGCGAGAGGTCTAATATTTGCAATCCTGTAAGGGGCTCGCCGGTGAAAGACATTTGAGTTTGAGAGACCACTTGTTCAAAAATTTTAGCAAAGTTTCCTTGCTGCAGGGCTACAGGTAAAGTTTGATTAGGATAAATTTTTTCATCATATAAATTAGCAATTCGATTGAGTAGGGTATAGAAAGAATACAATATTTCTGTTTGAATTCTTTGGCTATCAGATTCTTGAACATCGGCTTGTGAATATTCTGAAAGCAATTCTTGCACAATAGCCTTCATTTGAATATACAGTTCGAGTACTGAGCCAGGCTTTTGAAAAAGCAGGCGTAAAAGAGGATCTTCGAAAGCTAACATAGAATTAGGTACCCAAACCCAATTTTCTTGATAAATTTTTTGTATTAGCTGTTGCACTGGTAAAGTTTGGGATTGAGGTAACAAAGGGTGCGATAAAAGGCTACAGACATATTGATAATAAAATTCTGCCCTATCCACTTGCTGTTGCTTTTGGTGCATCGATACAAAAACTTGAAGAAAATTGTAAGCAGGTGTGATATACAAGGGTATTTGAAGGGAAATGTTTATTTTTCCTATCCCCTCAGGTAGGCTATTAAGGACAGGAAATAGAAAGTGCGGATCTAATACAATAATAGCAATTTCTTCCAAGTTATAGTTTTGCCAGTGTTGAGATAGGGCTTGTCCTACTATCTGCGACTGAGTCACACGAAGAGGAGCACCAATAACTTCTATTTCTTTTGGGGAATTACTTAAAATGTTGCAAAACTGTTGAGCTTGGGAAGGAACTGGAAATTTACGAAACCCTAGGCCGGCTTCTTGGTAAGCAACTTGAGTATAATAAACATCAGCGTCCCAGAAACTTTCTGCTATTCCCGCTTCTTCTAAAAGAGTAATAATTTGCTGCAAGGCACGACCCAGAGGATAAAAACCAATGAAATAAAGCTTTAACCAGCCTTTTTGCACAATGGAAGTAAGAATTATTTCTCGTTGTGCAGGATTCATTAATTGTAGGGCTAGTTCCTTAAGGGCTAAACTATAATAAGTTCTTTTTTGGGAAATAAGCTTTTGCTGAAAAAGAAAATAAAGCTGGTCTAGAATTTTCCAAATTTGGGCAAATTTTTTTTCCAAGGGTTGGATACCTTTAAAGGCCTGCCAGAAATTTTGAATAACTTCCTGGTCTAAAGAGACTTGCTCATCTAACTCCTGGATTTCTTTCAGGTTTTGAAATACTTTTTGAGGATTGGCTAAAGAAATATCAATATTTTCAAAATCTTGTAGTAAGATTTTTCCAAAGGGATAAAAAGTTTCGAAGTTATCTAAATCTTCTGGACAGATTTGGCGATAGATTTCATAAAGTTCTATAATTAAGGTAAGCTCGTCGGTAATTATCAAATTATCGGTTAATTGAGCTAGCCAGGAGTCTAAGTTATAGGTAGCAGGAGCCCATAGCGGAACTTTATAAATTTGACCCAAATATTTGTTAAAAAATAATTGCGCTCGATAATTAGGAAAAATAAGGCATAACTGACTTATTTGCTGAGGATCATAATTTTTTGATAAATGAAATGCAATGTTATAAAGAAAAGAATACATAAAAAATTCTAAAAGTAATTGCTAGAGCTATCTATTTTTAGATAAATTTAGATAAAATTATGGGAATGATTTAAAGATATATTAAATCATTTTTTGCTATAAACTTTACATTGTAGGGTTAGGTCAGGTGTAGCTTTGAGGAAGTAACAAATTATTAATATAGCATTTTGTATAGGAAACAGGGATAATCCAGTACAAATAATATTTATAGTGAAGCGTAAGGGCAGAAATAAACGAGGAATTTTTAAGAAGATCCATGGGCGAGCCAGGCTTGAATTTTCTTTTTATCTGCCATTTCAATATAAATAGAAATGTCTAAAAATCGTACGATTGCTTCTTTAAGGTGAGGGTCTAGAGTATTCCAGTGGTTTTCTAGAGTAGCAATAAGGCGGCGCGTATCACGAGAGGCTTCTATTTGCATATTAAATAACGAAGGTAAATTAGAAATAATAGCCGTTCGAATAAAAAGAATTTCAATTGATTGCGGATAATTCCTAGTAAGTTTAGTAAGTTCAGGTAGTACTTGTTGAATATGACTTAATTGCTCATAAGGGTTTTTAAGGTATTTCGCTTCTATAGCTTTCCAAGCCCAGCGATAGGCTTGGAAAGTAGGTAAATTGATTTCTTTATTTTCTTCAAGAAGACACCATCCTTCCTTCCAATACTGGTAAGCTCGGGAAGCCATTCCAAAGTAGTAGCGCAATTGTTTAAGTAGCTCCTGCTCTTTAATTTCTTGCGTACTTAGAGTATTTTCTGTTTCTGGATTACTACTTTGCTGTTCTTGCATTGCTACTTTTTTGAAACAAACAAAAATAAAATAATAAAATAATTATGAAATTGGCTTTAGTGGTTGTAAGTCTTGTTGAGGAGGTATATTTTGCCGAATTCGCCAACTAGAAGGTAGTTTATTATTGATGCGTTTACCAGAAACATAAATCCACCCTAAAGGTAGATCTTGGTAAGTTGCAATACTAAAGCCAGGTGTTGTATTTAGGGAATGAATATCTTCTTTTTTGAGGTACATAATTGCTTGCTCATATTCTAGGGAGGTGGTAGGTATCTCTTTCCCACGCATTAAAGATAGCGCAAGCTCATGGCTAGGTATAAAATCTTTTCCCTTAATTTGACCAATACAAATTCCTACTTTTAAGTAATGGGGACCCTTAGGAAGTTTTAGTTCTTCTGGCGTAAGTGCAAATATGAAGTTATCTTTCTGATAAAGTTTTTGGTTTATTAGTTCAAGCCAGCTAAGGGGGAGTATGGCTTTATGCCGACTTGAAATGGATTGAAAGATGTGCTGAGAGTTTTTGAATTTAGTAGAAGTTTGCTGTTTGCTGTCGTTGTAGGGAAGAGCACTTATTTTTTGCAATACGGCAAAAAATAAACCTTCTCCTTTCACGCGGTGAGGCCAAGCAGTATAACCTAGAACTTTTCCTTCATGGTCTCGATTTTCGGTCCAGCCCCAGGTGGAGGCTAAATGGATAGTTTTTAATTGTAAAATAGAAGGATATTTTTTTAGTAAATAGATAATATTCTCTTCATTTTCGGCAGGGTTAAAAGTACAAGTACTATAGACAAGAGTACCCCCTACTTTGAGCAAAGGAATAGCAGCCTCTAAAATTTGACGTTGGCGCACTACGCATTTTTCTAGATAGTAGGGAGTCCATTCTTGGACTGCCAGCGGTTCTTTTCTCCAAAGTCCTTCTCCTGAGCAGGGAGCATCTACTAATATATAATCAAAAAATTCCTGTAGCATGTTGAGTTCATGGGGCTGGTTCTGTGTAATGATATGCCCGGGGTAGCCCCAGCGAATACAATTTTCTTTAAGAATACTCGCTCGATTAGCAATAGCTTCATTTGACCAAAGCAAACTACCTGGTGGCAGTAAAGTTGCTAATAAAGTAGACTTTCCACCTGGTGCAGCACAAAGATCTAGAACTTTTACAGGCTCATGAAAAAAAGAAAAAGCAGCTAGAATCATGGAGGAGGGTTCTTGAACATAGTATGCTCCCGCATGAAAGCGAGGATCTAGGGTAAACGAAGGACGCCCTGGTAAGTAATATCCTTCCTTACACCAAGGAATTTTTTGCCAATTAGAAGGAATAGCAAATGTTTTATGAGGATGTATGCGTAATGCAGTAGTAGGAGATTGTAGTAAACTTTCAAAAAATACTGGAGCTTGCTCTTGGAGTTGATTTCGTATTCTATTTTCAAAAAGGGGAGGTAACATTTTAGTCAGTATGCTATACTGTTCAATTGGGTCACGGGCATATTAGAAAACATATTCTATTTGAATAGAAGGCTGTATTAATAATAAGATAAAAATAGTTTATCTAGTTTAGGTCTGTTACTTCAAAAGTAATACATATAATACATATAAAAAAGGCCACCAGGTCTTTCGACCCAGTGGCTGTTCAATGAACCTTGTGGAAACTGATACAAAGTTAATACTTAATAATTTTAAATGCAAAAATTTTTTCCTCATAAATTAACTTAAATTGATACATACCAGCGGCTAATTGTGAAATATCAACGGCAAGTTCAGAAGTAGGCTTTTGTATAAGAATGGTTTTTCGTTCTACTAATGTCCCTAGAATATCATTGATTTCAACTAATACGGTACCTGCTAAGTTTTGAGTACTTTGGAAATAAACTAGGTTTTGTGCTGGGTTGGGGTAAGTGGTAAAATGTAGGATTGCGTTTTCTTGAATTTCACTTCCTGCTTGCTTACAGGAATTAATAACCACTTCGGTAGTAGCTGTAGTACTACAAGAGCCAACCACTGCAGTAACCGTATATGTACCACTATGATGCAGTTGAGCTTGAGTAATACTAGGATTATTCATAGTAAGCAATTCTCCTTTTGGAGTATTCCAGAAGTAGTTGGCTCCCGGATAGAAAGAAGCGGTTAAATTCAGACTTTGCCCTGCGCATAGAGGACCATTATTACTTGCTACTAAATTACGATGGGCAGGGTAAACAGTAATATCCTGTGCTAGGGTAGATAAAGTGCACCCGCCGAATCGAGTAGTTAGAAAATACCTTCCACTCTGGGCTAGGGTTACTGCTCTAAGAATAATATTAGGTTGTTGTGACTTAAACCCACTCGGCCCTTGCCATTGATATTCTAATCCGGGATAATAAGTAGCTGCTAATTCTAAATCACTGCCTTCGCAAACGGGACTATTAGCAGTAATAGTAATAGAAAGCTGGGGAGGAGCATTTACCTGTACAGAAACCGTAAGGGGGGTAATGTTTTGGCAACCGTCTACGTTTAATTGAAGAGTATAAATGCCAGTGTGTAAAGTAGTTGCATTAGGAATAAGAGGATTTGCTAAAGTGGAGCTAAAACCTGCTGGGCCTTGCCACCTGTAGGAAGTATTGGGTAAAAGAGGAGCAGTTAAGCGTAATAATTGACCTACACAAATGGGACTATTACTGTTAATTTCATTTACCACTGGAATATCTCGTACTGTTACCCAAGCGCTTTGGGCTAAAGAGGTGCAACCTTGGAAAATGGAATAAGCAGTATAGCGGCCTGCATTGGAAGGTTGCATATTGTTTCGTACCAATAATTCTGTAGAGGCTTGGAAGTTATCAGGCCCTTGCCAGATATATTGTGCTTGATCTATACCTGGTGAATTCGCTCTAAGTTCTAAGCGCTGGCCACGGCAAATTTCTGTAATTCCACTAATAATGGGTTGGGGAGGAATAGGAACAATGTTTACATCAGTGCTAGCTATTTTAGTACAACTACCTATAAAAACTGTTAAAGTATAGGTGCCCCCTTGCCAAGTAGCAATATTAGCAAGAGTAGGTTGCATTAAAGTAGAAGTAAATCCTGAGGGTCCGCGCCATAAGTATTGTGCACCTTCTACAAAAGTAGGAGAAAATTGCAAGGTTTGACCTTCACAGAGAGGACTATTGTGAGAAATTTCAACTTCAGGCGGCGCAGGTAAAATAGTTACGAAAGTTGTGTTAATTCTTGAGCTGCAGTTTCCATTAGTAACTATTAAAGAATAAGTGCCTGTATTTTGAGTTGAAGCATTGGGTATAGAAGGGCGGCTAGCTGTTGAAGAAAAGCCATTAGGACCCTGCCAGTAGTAATTCAAATTGGGGCTAAGTATGGAGGCACTTAGCTGTAGAGTGCTTCCTGCACAAATAGGGCTATTATTGCTAGCACGTATAGCCTCAGGTACTCCCTCATTAACAGTGGCAAAAATTGTTTGTAAGGGAGCTGTGCAATGTGAATTGCGTACTATCAAAGAATACGTACCTGTGTGTTGGGTAGTAGCATTAGGGATAGACCAACTAGCAGAATTACTAGAAATACCATTGGGTCCCAGCCATTGATATTGTAGGTTAGCAAAGGAAGTTGCAGAAAAACTTAAGGTTTGGCCAGCACAAATAGGTGCATTAGTTTGGATGGTAATAGAAGGCGGAAGTGGATTAATCGCTACATTAGTAATGGTGGTGTTAGAAGTGCAGTTTCCAGAAATGGCTACTACTGTATAAATGCCACTATTTAGAGTGGTGAGATTAGAGATTTCTATAGTGCCCACACTGGTAATAGTAAAACCCGCAGGACCTTGCCAGCGATAAATCATACCTGGTTGAGATTCTACTTCTAAACGAAGTAATTGTTGCTCGCAAATTGGAGAATTGCTACGTACTCTAGGTATGGGCGGCAAAGCCTGAATATTTACCATAATGGTGGTGCTTGTAGAACACCCTGCATTAGTTGCGACAATAGTATAGGTCCCTTGGTGTACAGAGCTAGCATTTATAATTTGAAGTATATTTCCTACCTGGGTAATTCCATTAGGTCCTAACCACGTAGATTGTTGGGCATTATTTACTTCAGCTTCGATTGTAAAGTTTTGTCCTTGGCAAATTTGTTGAGAAGACTGGTTAAGTTGAATGCTAGGACTAGCTAAAATATTAATAATACGCGTGGTAGAAGCTGAAGTACATCCATTACTAACTATTTGAATAGCATACAACCCATGATCGGCAGTGGTAAGATTACTTAGAGATAAGTTAGGTTGGGTGGTGCTCAAGGTGCCTCGTCCTGGTGTTTGCCAAATATATCTAGTTGCGTTTGTTTCGAGTACTCTTAGGTTAAGGCTTTGTCCTACACAGAACTGAGAAGGAAGGGAAGCTAGGGTAGGGGGAGCAGGTTGCGGTAAAACGCTGACATCTACACTTGCCGGTAAAGAACGACAGCCCTGCTTTTGATAGGTTACTTGGTAACGTCCACCCTGCAAGGTGGTGATAGAATATATAACAGGGTTAGGTAAATTACTATAAAAGCCTGCCGGTCCTCTCCACTCAAAAGAACCTTCCGTTTCATTTACCTGAGCAGATAGGTATACATCGCTATTAGCACACGTAACAATGGATGATGTTACTATTGGTACGGTCAAAGGAGGAAGCCACCTGAGGCTAAATGGCTCTGCTTGAACTTGGCAACTTCCACGTTGTACAAAAAGTTCATAATTACCTGGAGACTTGGCTTCAATTTGAGTACTTTTAATGATTTCTTGGTTGGGGGTGAGCCAAGTATATTCAGCACCCTCTACTAAGGGGGAAGCACGTAGAATAGTACTCGTTCTATGGCAAATTTCGCGATTCCCTACAATAGAAGGTACTTCTAAAGCTGGGTCTATTTGTACTCCAAAAGTTTCAAAGTGAGTGGTACATCCATTCTTAGAAGCGCTAAGATTCCAATTCCCACTTTGGTCAGTTGTAGTATTGTTTATTAGAATTGAATTACCATAATAAAGTTGCCCCGCTGGACTTTCCCATATTATCTGAGCACTATCTACAGTATAAGCTTCCAGACGTAGGGTTCTTCCTTGGCAAATGGGTGAATTATAAGAAATATGAGGGCGTGCAGGTCCCTTTAGTACTTTTAATATGACGCTTGCCCAATCAGAAGTACATCCTTGAACAGAAATAGCTCTAACTCGATATAAGCCCTCGTTAGCTTGAGTAATTTGAGGTTGAATGAATTCAGGACCAGGTCCTTCTAAAGAAAAACCTCCTGGCCCCTGCCATTGAAACCGTGCAGCACCGCTAGAGGTAGGGCGAAAAACTACTCTTTCATTAGGGCAATAGGCAAGTTTATTGGGTGAAGGGTCAGGTAAAGAAGGAGTTTGCCAAATTGTTAGTTGGGTAGTAGCAAGTGCGGATGTACAATTATTGTGAATTACTTGTAGGGAGTATATACCGCCTTGAGAAACGGATGCTTGTGGAATAGTAAGTCTTGGCTCCGAGGTAAGTGCTCTAATTCCACTTGGACCCTGCCAAAGGAATGTGGCATTCAGTACTTCTGTTAAAGCAACAAGAGTAACAGTTTCTCCCGAACAGGCAGTAGTGTTTCTAAGAATAGGCGGAGTCGGATTTTCATTTATCACTACTTTTATTGTCTGTGGCTGCAAATTGCATTCTTCACTTTCTGCACGCACTGTATAAATACCAGCGTCTATTAAACGTACGTTAACTCTTTGTACAGTAGCACCTATAGCTTGAAAATTATTAGGACCACTCCATATGTAAGAAACTCCCGACACAGCATTTTGCACTGCAAGCACTAGCGTTTCGCCTTGGCAAAGAGTTTGATTAGAAACAACCTGCGGAACTGGAATAAAGGTGACTGTATGAGTAGCAGGAGTGGTAGTGCAAAAAGGAGATATTGCAATTAGTCGATAGTTTCCAGAGTTTTGTAGGGACGCAGAAGAAATTTGTAACGAAGTACCTTCCCGAACCATGTTGTTGGGCATTTGCCATTGGTATTGCACAGGAAGGTGCGTTACCGGTGATTGAACAGTAAGCATTAGACTCTGACCTTGGCAGATATATTTAGGTCCTTTAATTTGAGGTTGCTCTAATATTTCTATATTTGCTTGTGCAGTAGCATTATCACAGCCTGGCAAATTTGGCGCAACTCGATATACTCCGGCTTGAATAGTGCTTTGGATTGGAAATTCGATAGCATTACTTGTGCGGCTAAAAGCATTAGGACCTTGCCAAATGTAGCTTAGTTCTGGATGTGTAATTGGATTATTTATGCTTAACCTCGCTACTTGCCCCTGACAATAAATAGGAGAGTAAGTTTCAATTTGGGGAGCAGACAAAACTGTTAGTATAAAGCTTGTGGTCGGAGTAGTGCACTGCGGCGTAATAGCACGAACGGAATAGGTGCCTGTTTGAGCAGGGGTTATATTTAATCGTGTGATACTCGTGCCCGTGGCTGCACCACCATGTGGCAAAAACCATTGATATTGTACTCCCCCTATGCTGCTTGGATTGATAATATTTAAATTAAAGTTTTGCCCTACGCAAAGCAAAGAAGGTCCTTGTAAAATGGGTGTAGGAACGATATTGATATTTATGGGTAAAGAACTAATGCTGCAACTTGGATGCTGGGCAATTACATAGTATATCCCTTGATTTTGGAGTGACAAATTATTAAGAATAAGGGTAGTACCCTGAGCAGACTGCCCGCCCGGCATAATCCATTGGTATTGTAATGATTCAACGTACTGGATATTTGTTACTTGTAGTTCTAGGTTTTGTCCCTGGCAAAATACAGCAGCTGGGGAAGTGATAAATGGCTTTTGAATTAGTTGTACTCTGAATTCAGCGCTGGTAGTAGGGCAATTGCCGCCTGTTACAGTAACAGTATAAGTTCCTTCAAAATTAATTTGTGCATTAAAACGAGTTATCATTGGGCCTGTGCTTGTAAAGTTGGAGGGACCAGCCCAAGTAAATTGCAAGCCAGGTACTTGTGGTGCATTTTTTACCTTTAAGTTTATTTCATTACCTTCACAAATAAAAGCAGTTCCTTCTATATTAGGCTGATTAAATAGCTCTATCCGGTGCGTAGCAGTGGCTGTAGTACAATTTCCCGAGACACCTATTAGGCTGTATATTCCTGCGTGGCTTGTGCTAAAATAAGAAATAGTTACTTCTGTTCCACTTGTGCTAAAGTTATTAGGTCCTTTCCAGAAATATTGAGTGCTACTAGTTATAGAGTTGGGTTGGATTTTAAGTGTTACAGTCTGGCCTTGGCAAGCACTGGGAGTAGCTTCGATTATAGGTTGCTTTAGTACTTCTACCGTTACTGGAATTCTGAGTGTGTCACAGCCTTGGACAGCTACCATAAGAGTGTATATTCCTACATTTAAAGTACTAAAATTGGCTAAAGTGGCTCTTGCTGTAGTTGCAGTGTATCCATTTGGTCCTTTCCAGAGGTAAGCTGCTCGTGATTGCAAAAGTGTAGCTGAAAGTTGTAAAGTAGATCCCTGGCAAACAGGACTGTTAGTAGTAACAGCAAGTCGCTCAATACTTGGACATTCATAAAAGACAACAAAACCACTTCTCCTTTGTCCGCTAATTACGCTGAAGTTTCCTCCTACGTATACTTTATCTTGCTTCACCATTAGTGTATTGATTGCGCCGTTAGGCTTAGGATTCCAATTTGTTAGAGAGTGACTATTTAGATCAAAAGAGCCTAAAAAAGGGCGAGGAGCATTAGAAAGATTATCAAAACAACCTCCCACATACAAGGTTTCGTTTTGAATAGCAAGTGTTTGGACACTACCATCTGCACTAGGAGCAAAGTTAGTAGCTGGAGCATCATTCTGGTTTTTGGCTAAAGAAGCCATTCGATAACGGCTCTTGGCAGTGGTATTTACATTAACTTGAGTGTAGTTGCCACCTATTGTTATTTGTTCAATATTATCTAATGCAATTGCTAATACGTTTCCATTTATGCTAGGATCCCAGTTATAGGCACTTCCACTAGACTTAGCCAAGGAGGCCATTCGATATCGGGCTTTATTATCAATTTGCGTAAAGGCGCCGCCTACGTATACTGTATCGTTTTGTATAGCTAATGCAAAGACTTCTCCATTAGCTTTAGGATTCCACGGAGTAGGGGCACCAAGGGTGTGCAGATTACTAGCGGCTAAGTAGCGTCGTTCTTGGTTACCTACTTGTGTAAAACGTCCCCCAAAGTATACGATGTTATTACTAATTTCAATTGCATTAACGGTGCCATTAGGCGAAGGATTCCAATTGAGCAGTTCTGCGTTGCTAGCACGTAGGGCTGCCAGGTGTCGACGCTCAGTATTATTTATGGTGTTGAATAAGCCCCCAATTACGAGCGTATCTCCACTTAGGCGCATACTTCGTACAGCATTATTTAACCTTGGGCGCCATGTGGTTATCATTTTTTGGGTGGCTTCGTTGTAAGCGGCTAGATAACTGGCAGGTAGGGCGCCAATGCTACTAAATAAACCCCCTACTAATATAATAGGAGAGGTTGGAGCAGGTACAATAGTAAATACAGCATGGTTGGCATCAGCTTTGAAATTGGTTGCACGTCCCGTGGATAAGTCTATGGCTGCTAAAAAGTTACGGGCGCTATCTCCAATGGCAGTGAAGCTTCCTCCTGCCCAAAGTATATTATTTTTAATATCTAAAGCGTACACAATGCCATTAGCTTGGGGATTCCAACTAAGAAGATTTCCCGATTCGGTAGAAATAGCAGCTAGACCAATGCGCGGGCTTTGATTTACCTGAGAGAAACCCCCACCCATGAACAAAATATTGTTCCAGAGTTTAAGGCTGAGAACTTCGTTATCTGCTTGGGCATTCCAGGTAGAGGCTAAACCGGTTTGAATATTAATTTTAGCTATTCGCTTACAGGACTGGTTCCCTACATTAACGAATCTACCGCCTATATATAAAAAGTTACCTTGAGCTTCTAGGGCAAAAACTTCGCCATCGGGTTTAGGATTCCAGCTAGATAATTGCAAGGTTGAAAGAGAAAAGGCTGCAACAAAAGGCCTATTTTGACCCGATATTTGTTCAAAACGACCTGCCACAAATAGTTGATTTTGATGTACTAAAATCTTGTAGATCGCTGCATTAGGGGTGGGGGTCCAATTTAATACACTTCCATTTGAAATCCGAATAGCGGCAAGTTTGGAACGAGCTACGCCATTGATATAGTTAAAAGCACCTCCTACAAATAAAGTATCGCCCCTTCTTGCTAAGGAGAAAACAGTACTATCAGTACCTATCCAAAGAGGGTTGATAGTATAATCACTTTTAATATGTACCAATCCGCGCTGAGTAGCTAGTCCTACTTTGGTAAATGAGCCTCCAATGAACCATCCTCCTTGGCCATCTGGTAGAGCGGCATATACTTGCCCATTAAGCTTAGGGAATTGTATATCAATAGGCTCTTGTGGATTTTGAATATTTATGGCGCTGGCTGCTCCTGTGTAGGGGCCCATTTTAGTAAATCCGCCTCCAATGAAAAGGGTGTCTCCTTTCTTTTCGAAGCAGTATACGGCGCCATTAGTAACCCAGTATCCTCCTATAGGTCCTTCTACAGGCTCAAAAACAGGATAGGGTTCCAATATTTGAATAGTATGACTTTTACAATTACTTGAACGATCTATTATTGTGAGAGTGTAGGTGCCGGGAGCCAAGTTAGAAAATTGGAGTACGGGCTCTTGGCTTTTTTGCCAACTAGAAGTATTTTCTGCGTTTTCTAGATGCAAAAATTGATAGGAATAGGGCTGTAATAACTGATGACAATTAATACTAAAGCGTACTCTTCCGTCTTGCGCTCCTATGTTACTAACATCAGTTTTGTTTTGAAATTCGATGGTTGTAGGGGGTATACTGCAACCTACCTTTCCCCATTCTAATATGCCACCTGTAGGGGTGTTTTCAATGGCTGGAATTCCGTAGAAATTATTATCCTTGCACCGGTAGTTAGCTTCTAAATTTGAGAAGCCAGTTTTAAGATAGTAAAGTGTATCTAGAAGAGAATTATGAGATAAGTCTAGATCAGTGGTGTTAATTTTTTCATCTACCCAAGTGATATTTCCATTATTAGGATTTACTCTCATGAGTATGGTTTTGGGGGCGAAAGGTAACAACAAATTATTTGCCTTAAAATGGGGGTTAGGCTCTGGCAAATCAAAAGTTGTTCCCGCTGCCATGTATATATCATTTTGGCGGGTACAAATTATTTTCCTTATTACAATACTTCGTGATGCTTCTATTTTGTGAATCCATAGAGGGTTGCCATTGGCAGGATTAATTTTTGCATAAAATCCACTACGGGCTTCTTGATTGTTATTAAAAAAGCTAAAGTTAGTAGCACCCCATGAGAAGTTACCCTTATATTCTCCTGTCAAATAGGGGATATTATTAGTATCCAAAGTAAGTCCCTTGAATTGTACTATTTCATTGCTTCCTAAGGATTTTACCCATATTGCGTGATGGTTAGAGATAGAATATTTTAGTAAAATTGCGTTAGTTGTATTTGATCCTAAATGATGCCATCCTGCAATATAGGCATTATCAAGACTATCCACTACTAAATGGAGTCTTCTTTGCTTAATATCTCTTAAGTTCGAGGGAAGAGCTGCTATTACAAAGTTAGGAATAAGAGTGCTTTCTAGTATACCACCATTGTTTAAAGAGAGTTTGTGCAAGTAAATAGGAAAATTAGCCCCTTGTTGCTGCACAGTTAATACGTAGAGTACATTATTTTTCACGGCTAGCGCATGTCCAAAATCGTCTCCCATTTGGGAGCCTAATTCTCTTTTCCACTCAATACTTCCATTAGCTGAAAGTTTTATAATGAAAGCGTTGGCGGAAGTATCACTAGTGCTGAAGCCATCTAGATTTTGATTGTCTATATTTGCTGCGCCTTTGTAAGTACCAGTGATATATAAGTTATCTTGGGCATCTAGTACAATTTGATAGATCCAGTCATTACCAGGACTTTTTAGTACTTTATGCCAGAGTACTTTGCCCTGGTTATTAATTTTCAAGATAATAGCGTCGAAATTTCCGGCATAAGACAAAGTGGAGATAGGAATACCAAAGATGCTATCATTAGTAGCAGCAAGGGGCTTATTAAAACTTGCTGCGATATAAAAATTACCTTTTGAGTCTGCGTTCACATCGAAGGGAATAAAACCATTAGGTCTTTTTCCAAAGTGGGTGTATATTAAATTACAGAGAGGGTTATCGGTTTGAGTAGGATAGGGAATACTTAGGCTGAGGGCATTAGTATTAATTGGGTCTAGCCATGGTTTAAGCTGCTCGCTTGGCGAATTTCCGCAACGATCCCATGAATACCAAAGTTTACCGAAATAGTCGCTGCCCGAGCGGTTGGAGCAGGAGGCTTTCCCGCCATGTAGTTGCCCGATAATCTCGAAATTTTCGTTGAATAGGGCTGAGCCAGAGGAGCCTGGTTCAGTACTACCTATTTCCCAACTACCTATTCGCCAGTGAGTTGTATCGTTATATTGAGTTGCTTCTAAGTAAGGAGTAGAGGTAGCGTAGTTGCTATCCACACTGATTTTTCGAATATCTCCACTAGGATGATGAATTACATAACTCCTTAAAGAAGCTATGTTTGTTCGATTCCATCCTGCATAGTGTACATCAAAATATTTTTGAGGTTTATCCAAAAGCTCTACTAGAGCAAAATCAGACTTAGGACTATGAGCTCTCAAGACACATCCCTGCAATCTTTGTGTAGTACTACCATCTATCAATAAGCAGTTAGGACTTTCATAATTGAAGACAAAAGTCCACGTATTTACATTGCCACATAAGCAGTGATCGGCTGTTAGTACATAAGGAGTGCTATCTTGTTTAGTATTTTGGATAAGAGTACCCGTACATATTCGGGTGCCGCCACAAGTAAGAATCATAGCTACAGATTTTTTGAGGCGCTGCCATTCAGGAGTTTGAAATGGTGGTAGGCAATTTATGTTTACGTTGCAAGGGGCAGAATTACCAAAACCTAGAGCTGTACCGTCTTTGGCAAAAGTATTTTTGTAGCCGTGAATAGCTGAAACAATGGTAAATTTTCCTTTTCCACGTACAGCTGCTGGCTCGTAGTATTCAATATATATTTTTTCTCCTGGCAAAGGGAAGCTCATAAATTCTCCGTGCTCAGCATTATTGAGTTCAGTATAAGCTCCCTGAACATATTGCTTGTCAGGGGTATAGAAATAGAGCTCAGCTCCAGGGGGCAAAAAGAAATTTTTGAAGTTAAAGTGTAAAGAATATGCTCCCGGAGAAGTAATTGCTAGACGCCATATTCTATCTTCATTAGGTAGCTCGCTCCAACTTCCTGAGTTTTGAGGGGTAAGTTGGAGAGGAATAGTAGCTCCAAAACGGAAGGGCTTAGTACCTGTTTTTTGCTCTAATTCATCTTCTGCTAAAAGTCGATTTATATCTACCTTAGGAAGTCGAATAGTAGCAACCTTAGATAATAGATTTTCATTTAGCTTAAAACTTTTTGGCTGTCCTGGAACTGTTTTTTGGGCAAGTAAAGAGTTACATAGCACTACTGTTCCTACTATAGCTAACAGTAGAAATTTATTTTTATTAAATAAGTAAACAAAATTTTGCATATCGTATCAATTTTTGTTAATATTACCTGCTATAATGTAGTATTGAATTTTTTGCAAAAAATTGCATCAAACTAAGAAAGATAAAAAATTGCTCTAAAAGTTTTGATGGTTCAACTTTAATAAACCTTTTTGAAATATACTATTAATTTTGTATGCCTACAAATAATATTGAGTTAACTATACCTTATATTGTATAAACCAAGAAGTTTGGTGTATGTTTCTCATTAAAAAGAGAAATTTATAAGTAAAAAAGAGTGTAGAAGTGCATCATATTGTTAGTAATAACAATAACTCAGTTGTTCAAACTAGGTTTCGTTACCCATTACCCTAGTTATCTTCATTCAAACTTTGGAGGAGTAGTAAGTTATTTTTGGGTTTGAATGGACGGTTTATTTTTAGAATTAGTTCAGAAGAATATAATACCGGAGAATGAGGTTTATTTTAGAAATTTTCTAGTTTGGTTAAAAAATGAATTTTATTGGTATATACAGCTACCTAAATTGGTGAAGGGAGCTCTTTTCAGGAGGTTGATTACTTATTGAGGTAAAGGTTAGGAGGTAGCAAAAGAGGATTATTATTTGGTTATTATTTGCAGGGATTAAGAAGTTGTAGGGCAGTAATTTTATCTTTTTCTAACTGCTTTTTAAGTTCTAGTAGGCTATCAAATTTAAGTTCGTTACGAATTCTAGCTACAAATTCTAGACGCAAAGTTTCTCCATAGATTTGCTTTTGAAAATCAAATACATGAACTTCAATACTTAAGCTTTGGGTGCCTACCGTAGGTTTGTAGCCAATGTTGCACATTCCTAGGTATTGTATGTTATGGTAGTATACCTTTACAGCGTATACCCCAACAGCGGGTATGAGCTTATAAGGATTTTCAATATAAAGATTAGCGGTAGGGAAACCGATTGCTTTGCCCAAGTGTTGGCCTTCAATAATTGCTCCTGATAAAGAGTAGGGGTAGCCCAAATAACGATTCGCTAAAGTTACTTCTCCGTTTTGTAGAGCAGTTCGAATTTGCGTGCTACTAATAATGGTGTTATTGATCTCTAGAGCATTTATTCTTTCGACCTCGAAATTATAAAGCTTTCCGCCTCTTTGTATATCTTCCAGGCTGCCTGACCGGTTTTTTCCGAATCGATGATCGTGCCCAACAATAATAGCTTTTACTTTTAAAATATCTACTAAAATTTCTTTGATGAATTGCTCAGAGGTAATTTGTGAAAACTCTAGTGTAAAAGGAATTACAAGAAGCTTATCAATACCACTAAGGGCTAAGCGTGCTTGTTTCTCAGGTAAGGTTTGGAGTAGCTTTAGTGGAATATGAGGATAAAGGACATGTTTGGGGTGGGGTTCAAAAGTAACTACTACGGTTTCCCCAGCGAGTTGTTGAGCTTTTTGTCTGAGCGCGTTTAGAAGCTTGAGGTGGCCTACGTGTACTCCGTCAAACGTGCCTATTGTAGCTATTGCCGGAGCTTCACTTTTGTAGGAAGAGAGCGAAAAAAAAGTTATCATTGCTTTTGTATTTGTACAAAATCGATAATTTCTTGAATTTCCCAAGCGTTCTCCAGCGAATAAGTGCCAATGTGCGTACGTTGCAATTCTTTGAGGTAGGCTCCTACTCCTAATGCTTGCCCTAAATCATGGATTAGACTCCTTATGTAAGTTCCCTTGGAGCAGTAGATGAGGGCTTGAATATTTTCTGGAGAGTGGAAAGCAGTAATGATAAATTGATAGATATGTACTTTTCGGGGGCGAAGCTGTATGTCTTGTTTTTGCCGTGCAAGTTCATAAGCTCTTTTGCCTCCAATTTTAATGGCTGAAAATGGGGGGGGTATTTGTTCAATTTCACCTCTAAAGCGCTGTAAAAAAGTTTCCAGCATTTCGGGTGTAATATGAGAAGCTGATTGGTAAAATAATGGCTCATACTCGGCATCATAGCTAGGGGTAATAGCTCCTAAGCAAAACGTAGCCAGGTATTGTTTATCATAATTTTGGAATTCGTTAAGTAACTTAGTGTATTTACCTGTTGCAATGATTAAAAGCCCAGTAGCTAGGGGGTCTAAAGTACCAGAGTGACCTATTTTTTTTATTTTGAATAGGTTTCTTAGTTTAGCTACTACGTCGAAGGAGGTCCAGCCCTTAGGTTTATTAATAAGTAAAATACATCCTTCTTCAAAATATTGGGTAGAGAGGAGCACCTCTTTTGAGGAAGGTAGTAGTATTCGATACGGTGGATTTAACATTTAGGGGGTCTCTGTAGGCTTAGTAGATGCTTGATTATTTTTTTCCTTTTGCCCGGGAGCCAGGATAGCAAAAATAATACCTATGTAACCAGCAATAATGACAATAGGAGCTACATGTAGGGCTATAGAAAACTGCCTTACTGCCTTTCCTTGAGCATCAACTTTAAAGGCATCTATAAATTTATCTTCTACGGAAAGTAAAAAAAAGCCTAGTAAAAGAATACCTACTGATATTATTAAGTAAATATAATTTTTTCTCCCAAATGGTAAGGTGTTGAGTTCAGAGATAGTTTGCGAGGCAGGCTCTGAGAAAAGAGAAGTACGTCTACGCTGCTTGGGTGAAGAAGAGGTATTATTCATATAATTTGATCTAGTTCTTTATTTAGAAACTTTCTAATTGCAACTTTGCTACTAAAGTAACCTAATGACAAGCCAAGCAAAATTAAACAAAAAAATAATACCCAAATTTCGTGGTTATGGATTAAAAAATGAAAAAAGTGGATTTCAAAAGTATAATCAATTCCTAAGAGAAGTAGAATAAGCAGTATGGAGGCAACGCATCCGCCAATTGCCCCCTGTAGGATACCTATTTTTAGGAAGGGAGCTTGAATAAAATTTTCTGTAGCTCCAATAAGTTGCATAGTGCGTATCATTAGACGTTTGGCATAAATAGATAACTTAACAGTATTGAGGATTAGAAAAAAGGTTACTATTACTAAAACAATAGCTAGCACAAAGGCTATCCATCGCAGCTCAACTAAGTTTTTTTGAAGTTGCTGAATAAGGCTAATAGGATAATATAGGTCGACAATTTCAGGATATTCTAAGAGTATTTGACTAATTTTTTCAATGCTATCAATATTCACATATTCGGGCTTTAAGCGCAAATTAATTACCGCGGGTAAAGGGTTCATACCATCCATCGCTTCTAAAAAATCATCTCCGATATCTTTTAAGTTTTGAAGAGCTTGATTTTTAGAGACATAGGAAGTGCTTACTGTAAAGGGTTGTTTTTGAATTTGCTTTCTTATTTGATTGGCTTGCGCTTGTGAAACTTGTTCTGCTAAAATAATTTTGAATTCTAGTTCCTGTACTGCCTGGTCTAGAACCAGTTGGGCAGCAATAGCCAAAAAGAAGAAGATACCTAAAAAAAATAGTATTAGAGAAATATTGAGAGTACTAGCAATATAAGGAAGCTTGGATTTGGGCATGCAAAGGGGCTTTTAGGCTTGGAGCCATAAAAAAAGGAAGAATAAATAAGAGAAAAGGCAAACAACCAAAGTTTGTTTGCCTTAGTAGCACCGACAGGAATCGAACCTGTATTTAGTGTTTAGGAAACACTCGTTCTATCCATTGAACTACGGCGCCATTCTTTTGAATGTAAAGATAATACAAATATGGTTTTTGAGCAAATTCTGTTGAATTAATTTTTTATTCTACAGTTACAGACTTAGCTAGATTTCGGGGTTGGTCTACATTACAGCCGCGCAATACAGCAATGTAGTAGGCTAGTAACTGTAAAGGAATAACAGCTAGAATAGGAGTGAGTATATCTTCAGTAAGTGGAATTTCTAAAATGTGGTCTGCTAAATTTCGAATTTTTGAGTCTCCGTTGCTTACTACAGCAATCACTTTTCCTTTGCGTGCTTTTACCTCCTGTATATTGCTAATGATTTTTTCGTAAGATTTATCCCTAGTGGCAATTACTACTACAGGCATATTTTCATCAATAAGAGCAATGGGGCCATGTTTCATTTCAGCGGCAGGATATCCTTCTGCATGAATGTAGGAAATTTCTTTAAGCTTAAGCGCACCCTCTAAAGCAACAGGAAAATTATAGCCCCTTCCAAGATATAAAAAGTTGGTTGCATTTTTATACAATTCTGCTAGTTCTTGAGTATTTGAGTTGGTTTGTTGTAGGGTTTGCTCCACTAATTCAGGAAGCCTAATTAAAGACTGAATGTGGGCCTTTATTTTTTCGCAGGGCAGGGTATTTCTTTTTTCTGCTAATAATAAAGCTATAAGCACCAGAGCGGTTACTTGAGAAGTAAAAGCCTTAGTAGAAGCTACGCCAATTTCTGGTCCGGCATGGGTATAAACGCCTGCATTAGTTAGTCTTGGTAAGCTGGAGCCTACTACATTGCAAATTCCTAGTACTAGTAGGTTAGATTGTCTTGCTAGTTGTACAGCAGCCAAGGTATCTGCAGTTTCGCCACTTTGGCTAATAGCTAGAATTACATCGTCTTCAAAAAGAACAGGATTTCGATATCGAAATTCAGAAGCGTATTCCACTTCCACTGGTAATCTTGCTAATTCTTCAATAAGATATTCTCCTACCAACCCAGCGTGCCAACTTGTACCGCAACCTAAAATGATAATTCTTCTAGCTTGCGTAATTCTTTCTAAAACATCAGTTAATCCTCCTAGTTTAATATAACCCTCCTGGGCATTAATTCTGCCCCGCATAGTATCTTGAATTGATTTGGGTTGCTCAAATATTTCTTTGAGCATGAAATGTTCGTACCCCCCTTTTTCTATGGCATCTAGCTCTAAACTAAGCTGCTGGATAAAAGGTATTTGAATGGCGTTTTTACTTGTTTTTATGCTTAATTCATTTGGTTGAATAATAGCAATATCCTCATCATTTAAATAGACAACGTTGCGAGTATGTTCAATAATAGGCATAACATCAGAGGCTATGAAATACTCACCCTCTCCTATTCCAATTACCAAGGGGCTGGATCGCCTAGCCGCAATGATTTGTTGAGGGTATTCTTTGGTTAAAAGAAGTATTCCTAACGTACCTTGTGCTTTCATCATAGCAAGTCGTACAGCCTCTTCAGGGCTTAGGCTTCCTACTTGATAAATTTCTTCTATTAAATTAACAAGGACTTCAGTATCAGTATCACTTTGAAAAGTGTAGCCCCTAGTAAATAGTCTTTTTTTAAGTTCTGCATAATTTTCGATAATTCCGTTGTGGATAATAGCGAAAAGTCCTGCGTTGCTCAAATGAGGATGAGCATTTTGATCGTTAGGAGGGCCGTGGGTAGCCCAGCGTGTATGCCCAATTCCAATAGTAGCGGATCCTGGACGTTGTATAGATTCTTCTAGGTCTCGAACATTTCCCTTCTTTTTATAAATTTCAAAATTTCCGTTTAAAAGGGCTATGCCTGCAGAGTCATACCCTCGGTATTCAAGTCGCTTTAAGCCATTGATTAAAATAGGATAGGCTTCTCGATAGCCCACATATCCAACAATGCCACACATCTTATTTTAGTAATAGTAGTTATGTAAAGAGATACCTAAAACTGCAAAAAAGACCGCAAAAAATGTACCGTAGTTATAAAGGTAGTGGTTATCGTAAAGGAGGAGCTATTTTAGGATAGTATTTAATTTTAGGCTCAGGGTATAAAAAAGCATGTAGGCATTGGCATTTCGACTCAGGTAATATAAATGTTGTTCCAGGGTTGTAAACATTTTATTTATTTTTTCAAGGTTTAAAAATTTCGAGAAGTTTTCAAAAAATTTTTTTTCTTCTTGAGATAAGTATAAAAAAGAGCTTGGAGAGCTATTATCAGAAAGAATTGAAAAAGTAAAGGCTTCACGGAGTTTTTGAATAGAAAATTGTAAAAAAAGTTTTTGATTTTCTTTGCTTTCGCTAGACATCTTTTTTGCCCAATTATCTATTTCTACTAAAAGTCCTTTGTAACATATTCGCATCCAGTCCATAAAGATAGGAGAAAATGGTTGGGTAGTAACTTCCTGAATTTCTATTGCCGTACTTAAACTTCCTTGTGCTAATGCAGCAATTTCGGCAGCTTTAGCAGGCGTAATCTCATGATTTTGAGCTAGATAATTTATAATTTCTTGAGTATAAAGGCCGGGAACATAAATTTTTTGGCAACGGGAAAGAATTGTGGGTAGCAGGAGGGTAGTATCTTCAGCGGTTAGGAAAATAAAAGTTTGGGGAGGGGGCTCCTCTAAAAATTTTAGAAAAGAATTAGCAGCTTCATTAGTAATTTTTTCTATGTGCCAAATAATAATAACTTTCGCATGGCTTTCAAAAGGCTTAAGGGCTGCTTTTTTCTGTAAATGCCTGATATCATTGATAGTTATAAAAAGCTGTTTATTTTCCTGACTTAGAGTAGATAACCACTGTTGGATAGAAAGGTAGGGATTCTTTTTAAAGAAAGTACGAAAATTTTCTATAAAATCATCACTTGTTAAGTTTTCATTTGAGCCATGTTTTTTGGGGAAAATAGGCAAGACGAAATGGGTATCAGGGTGCAAAAGTTTCTCTTGCTTTATACAGGCTCTGCACTTTCCACATGCATCTTCTTCATTTCTATTTTCACAGTGAATGTATTGCGCTGCTGCAATAGCTAGGGGAAGCTTTCCTACACCACTTTTACCGTAAAGTAGAGTTGCATGAGCTAGGCGGCTGGTAAGGATATTTTTCCGCAAAATTTCTTTTACTTTTTCTTGCCCAGCAACGGTAGAAAAATTCATTAAACAAAAATATCAGGGCAGCAATATTTTTTTCAGTACCTGGGGCGGGACTCGAACCCGCATGAGCTTTGGGCTCACTGGTTTTTGAGACCAGCGCGTCTACCTGTTCCGCCACCCAGGCTTTGTTTACAACTCAACCAGAATTCTAATGGATTACAAATTTAGCAGATTTTCTTTAGTGCGCAAAATATATTTAAGTTCTAGGTAAGGTAATAGTACTTTTTTTAATTCTTGCTTTTTTAATGAATTTTCTTCTATGGAATCAAAGTTAAGTAAAATTTTCTGGATTAGTTCTTCTCTTTCTTGCTCTAGCCTTTTAAGTTTTTCTTTTAGAAAAGATAGTTCGTCAGAAGTGGCTGTTTCGAGTGCTTCATTAAGCTCTATCATTTCCATTAGGAAGGTGGGAGAAAGTTGTACCTCAGTTTGATTTTGAAGGGCTGAATCCAAAAAACCGAAGTATTGCAAGAGATATTCTAACCGCAAGCGCTCAGAGCTTAGAGTTTTGAATGCAAGGTTTAGTTGTGCTGCCTCTGCTAGTTTTTGCTCCTGCTCTTGCGGTGAACTCTGGGTAAAAAAATCTGGGTGTAAAGTTTTTGAAAGCTCAAAATATTTATTTCTCAATTCTTGTGTATCTATAAAGTAGCGTAGCGGAAGCCCAAAGATTTGAAAAAAATTTGTATTTGAATGTTGCATGCTTATAACTTTCAGTTAATTATTAATTAATTGTAATGAAGCTTAAGTCTAGACTCTTAAAAGAATGCGTTAACATTCCTAAAGATATGAAATCTACGCCAGTTTCTGCATATTCCTTGGCGTTATGAAGGTTGATGTTGCCAGAAGCTTCGGTAGAAATTTTTTTATCAATAAGAGTCACTGCTTGCTTTACTAAATTAGGGGGCATGTTGTCTAATAAAATGCGAGTTACTGGTTGGCTAAATTCTAAAATTTGCTCCACCTCTTTTAAATTTCTTGCTTCTACAATGACAGGCAAACGGAGTTGTTTTTTCTCTAAAAAGTTGTAAGTAATTTGCAGAGCTCTAGGAATTCCTCCTGCGGCGTCAATATGGTTATCTTTAAGCATAATAGCATCATAAAGGCCCATTCGATGATTAGTTCCGCCTCCAATTCGAACTGCCCATTTTTCGATGAAGCGATTTAGGGGGGTGGTTTTACGAGTATCAAGCAAACGGCAAGGCGTATGAGCAATAGTTTGAGCAATAGTATGGGTAAGGGTAGCAATACCCGACATTCGTTGCATAATGTTTAATATTACCCTTTCTGTAGAAAGCAACACTAAGGTAGAACCCGTGGCTTCAAATATTCTATCTCCTTTTTCTACCCGTTCTCCATCTTTTTTTAAGCATTTGAGCAATACAGAGGTGTATAATCGAGTATACAGAAATTTTGCTACCTCTACTCCCGCAATAATTCCGCTCTCTTTTGCAATGCAGGCAACCGAAGTTTGAGCGTAAGCAGGAAAAATTGCTAGGCTTGTATAGTCTCCTGTCCCAATATCTTCCTCAAGCGCTTGTCTTAAGTAGTTTTCTAAAATAGCTTCTTCCATACTTATTAGTAAATAAAAAACGGCTCCACCGCAGTGGAACCGTCATATACACACAACAAAAAAACTATTTATCTTGCTCAAATCTAAGTTGTTCGATTACAAATGTATTTCCTACTTTTTTGATAAATATATTAGTGTCAAATTTTCCGCGCGAGCTGTAGTATTCACCAATAGCGTACAGGGTTGTTCCAGTGCTGCCCTTATGCCGTATTGCAAAACTTCGAACCGGATAGTTCATAAAGAACTCACGCACTACATATAATGCTTGTGAGCGCGTATAAGGGGTATCTTTGTTGCCAATGCTTATATCCACCTGCGTATTGAATAAATTGGATAAAGCTTGTGCATCTGCTTTACTAATAGCTTGTTCAACTGCATGAAAAAAATCATCAGCGGTTGTTTGGGCTTTTACAGTCTGTATTATGGATGAGAACAATAGTCCTATAATAATAATGATGTTACGCAACATAACCCCTTTTGTTTATTCTTAGTAGCAAAAAAAATGCCAATTAGTTTGTTAGAAACCTAAGTAAGTATAGATTTTTTAAGTAGATTTTTTAAGCTTAAGTATATTTCCATAAAATTCCTCTAAAATTCTATAATAAAAATAACCTCTAATTCCGAGAATTTAATTAAGATTTCCACCAAGATATGTAATTAAGTCATTAAAATGATGAAATCTTCGACTGGAATATTTTTCAACTCAGAGTACGAGCCTTTACTTTTACTATCTTGCTTAAGTTTATTTCTTATATTTGTTACTCAATTTGCAATTGTAAGGAGCCAAATTAGTTCTTAAAATATTTTTATATTCCAAATACTTATATCAAATGAAAGTTATTACTTTATTAAGTATTTTTTTATTGTTTTCGCTATTCAGCGGGGTGAAAGCTTCTTGCCCCATAGCAGCAGATATTACTTCCAGGAATGCTAGCTGTAATGATCTGAATGATGGTGCAATTACAGTATCTAATATAAGAGGCGGAGTAGGGCCCTATACCCTGAGGCTTTATGATTTAAGCATAAGCCAAACTATTCCTATTGCAATCGCAAGAGAAGTTACTAATAGTTATACTTTTGCAAATTTAGAGGGCGGAGAGGCGCCTAATGGTAGAACCTATTACGTAGAGATTATAGACAATACCGGCTGCGTAGCTCAACGCTCAGCGCTCTTTGAGCAAAAAATAACCAAGCCTTTACAGGTACAGGTGGTTCTTAGCTTATCTCGCTGTGCTTCTTGTTTGCAGCCATTAACAGTATCTTGTGCAAATGCAAGGGATGGTATCATCACTGTTAGAAATCCTAATACTGGGCCTCTAGGAAATATACCTATGGAATTCACTCTTTTAGACCAGAATTTAGCCATTATACAAGTAAAGCGTTTGCCCCAAGACGCTTTGGCACAAGACCCAACGGCCGTGTCTTTTACTGGTTTACAAGGTGAACCTGGTCCTAGGGGTAAGATTTACTACATTCGCAGTACGTATACTAACCCTACCTCAGGAGTCTTTTGTGATAATTCGAGACTGCGAGCACTTCCGGATGTAAATATTATTGAACCTCCTGCAATTAGTTATCAATTTGATCCGGGAGGACCTGTTGCTCCCGTTTCCTGTAATGGAAGGTCAGATGGAATTATCAAAATTATTCCAACGGGCGGTACGCCTTTTGCAATAGGTGCTGCACAAGATCCCCTTGAAAGATACAACTACCTGTGGAGCAATGGAGCAATTTATAAACCTTATATCAATAACTTAGCTAGCGGTGAATATCATGTAACAGTTATTGATGCACAGGGCTGTAGAGAAAGATTTAACTTTCGAGTACCTGAACCTAAACCTTTGCGTATCCAATCTATTCAGGTTCGTAATTTAGCTTGTGAATCGTATAATCCTAATTTGCAAAATGCCCAGGTAATTATAACTGTAAAAGGAGGATTTTTAGGAAATAGAGCCCAACCTGCTAAAAAAAGAATCGAATTATATCGCAAGGATGGTACAGGAGGGTGGAATCGACTATGGCTTTCTGGCCAGCCAGCTTTTGCTCAATATTTGATAGATACTACTTTTACTTTTATTTTAGGGGATGAGGGGGGTATCATTAGTTCCGACCAATTAGTACCAGGGGAATATCGTTTTGAAATATATGAAGATGAGACTAATGAGGAATATAAAGCTAATTTTCGTGCTGCCTACCCTGGCAATAATCCCGCCCCTGCACCTTGTTTTACTACAGGCTTTTTCACTATTAGTCGTCCAGCCCCACTATTAATTAAAGCTTTTCCTAAGCACCTTTCTTGTAACATTGATTTGGTAAATAACCTTACTGGTCAACTAGGGCCAGATGGCCTTAACGATCCGCAATATTATAATGGTAGAATTGATATTGTTGTAAGCGGCGGAACTCCTTACAATATTGGAGGAGAAAATCGTTATAGTTATAAGTGGTATTATAAACCTAGTACCTTATCTCCTGCATGGCAAGAGTTAAGCATCAACTCCTTACCTCTTTCTGAGCCCCAAAATCGTTCAAACTTACGGGCTGGAATCTACCGCATCGATGTAACAGATGCAAATGGTTGCTCAAGTAGTATAGAAGTTTCTTTAAATGAGCCGCAACCCTTTACTGTAACTACTCGAGTAGTAAATCCCTCTTGTGCGAATGCTAATAATGGTGCAATCCATGCTCAAGTAAATGGAGGGAGTGCCCCCTATACTTATGAGTGGTCGCGCGTGGTACTTATCAATCCTCCTATTACTAATCTGGAAAACGAATTTGTTTTTGATAGCACTCGAAGTAGTATTACAGCTTTACAAGCAAATTTACCAGGAGAAGCATATCGCTTGAAAGTAATTGATGCTAATGGATGCCGTATTCAAAAAGATCATATTTTGAGAGAGAATACCCCTATTCGTATTGTAATTGATGCTATAAAACATGTAAAATGTTTTAATACTATTAATCCGGAAGAAAGGGGACAAATAAAATTTACAGTGATAGGAGGGGTAGGTAGTCCTTATTATTGCAGACTATCGAATGGAATGGCAACTTCTACTCCTGAATTTCCTACTCAAAATGAGTTTACATTCCGAAATCTATCAGCTGGTTTATATACTTTAACAGTACAAGATGCCAATGGTTGCATACAAGATATTAATTTTCGAATTCAACAACCTTTGGCATTTAATTTAGATTTGACTGTTCAGAATAAAGCCTGCCGCGGCGGAATAGATAATGGAAGTATTCGAGTACGTGCTAATGGTGGTGTGCCGTATAGATCTTTTCCTCCTAACTATGCTCGCTACCTATATAATTGGTATAAAGAAGTAAATAACGTTTTTGTAATACAGCCTGCTTTTACAGAAATAGATTCAGCTAGTCGTATTAGTAATTTATCGCCTGGGCGCTATCGAGTAGAAATTATTGATTCTGTGGGGTGTATATATAATAGTGAACCTATTTTGGTAACTGAGCCTAGTGAGTCGCTTAGTATTTCGATAAGGGAGATCCAGCCTATTACTTGCCATCGTGATAGTAATGGTATTATTCAAGCACTTGCAGTAGGCGGTGTTCCTCCTTATAGTTATTATTGGGTAAGAAGTGATATGCCCCAGGGCTCGGGGTGGCTTTCTACTCGTGAAATAAAGAATCTACGTGCAGGCTCGTATACTTTCACGGTAAGAGATGCAAATGGCTGCCATGCTGTAACTACTTATACGCTTTCAGAGCCTGCACCTATTCTTATTCAGAATATTATAACTACTCCCGCTAGTAATTGCCAGGCTAATGGTACTATTACTTTCAGCGTTTCAGCTCCTGCAACTTTAGGTCCGCTTGTTGCACTTTTATCGC